>CAYMMC010000047.1:0-11422 GCA_964391125.1 uncultured Akkermansia sp. | reverse complement strand
GACGGGCGCAAGATCATCCGCCATCCTTTTTGCGGCCATCCTTCCCCTACGGCGAAGGCGAGTTGGGAGGGGATGGGCAGCAGGCCGGCTCCGTCGTCATTCCTCCTCCTCCGGCGGATCGGGAGGGGGCACCTCGGATGCCGACACCACGATCGGCTTCCTGCGATGGGCGAGCCACTCCTCGCCGAGGCGGAAGGTCACCGCCAGCAGGGTCGGGCCGAGGAAGATCCCGATCAGCCCGAAGGCGAGGCCGCCGCCCAGCACCCCCATGAAGATGAGGATGAAGGGCATCTTGTTGCCCTGGCTGATGATGAGGGGGCGGATGAAGTTGTCGACCGTGCTCACCACAAGCATTCCCCAGAGGAACAGGAAGATCCCCATGCCGGCGGAGACGTTCTGAAAGACCCAGAGCGATGCGGGAAGCCAGATCAGGGGCGGGCCCATCGGCATCACCGAGACGAGGAAGGTGAGCAGGCCGAGGAGGACGGCGCCCGGCATGCCCGCGATGGAGAAGCCCACGCCCGCGAGCAGCCCCTGGGCCATGGCGGTGCCGAGGATGCCGTAGACGACGCCGCGGATCGTGCCGCCGGCGACGTCGCGGAGCAGGTAGTCGCCCCGGTCCCCGGCCAACCGCGTCGCCACGGCGAGGGCGCGCTCGCCGAGCTTCGAGCCGTCCCGGAAGAAGAAGAAGGAGATGAATATGCTGACGGAGAGCTCCAGCACGCCATGCCCCAGGGTCTTCCCGATGGCCAGCAACCAGGAGCTGAGAGGGTCGACGAACTGCTCCATGGTGGCGAGGAGCTGTTTGCTGTCGGCGGCGTGATCGTTCCAGATCTCGACGAGCTCGCCTCCGACCCAGGGGATGCTGCCGACCCAGGAGGGCGGGGCGGGGGGGCCTTGGCGGAACCAGGCCACCGTCGTGCTGGCGAGGGCCTTCACGTCGCCGGCGAGCGTGAGGACGATCACCATCGAGGGCACCAGGAGCACGGCGGTGATGCCCAGCGTCATGAGAAAGGCGGCGAGGCTGCGCCGGCCTCCCACCCAGCCGAGGAGGCGGCGGTAGGCGGGCCAGCTCGAGAAGGTGAGGATCACGGCCCAGAGCAGGGCCGAAAGGAAGGGCTTGAGCACGAAGAAGCATCCGAGGACGACGAGCGCGAGCGCGGCTACGACGAGGAGCTGGTCGGTGCGGATCGGTCGCCCGAGACCGGGGAGGGAAGGAGTCATGGCCGGGAGGGGGAAGGGGAGATCGGGCCACGGGGGGCGGGAGCGTCTTGTTCCTTGCGTCGTTTTGCGGGCATCCCTCCCATCCGGCGAACTGGCGTCGTCCACCATCGTCCATGATTCGTCCGTTCGCTTGGGGAAAAGCGAACGGATGGAACTTTCGGGATCCGGGCGTCCGAGAGACCGCTTCGTTCAACCCTCCCTCGCGCGGCGGGGGCCTCCTTCCTTCGCGCCTCGTTGCCGCCGGATTGTCGGACAATCGAAGGCCGCCCGGCTTGAAGACGTTTCTTGATTCTCCGCTTTCTTTTTGCTTTGGTGGCGGCTTACATTTCCGACCATGCTCAAACGAACGATCCTCCTCCTCCTGACGGGGTCCCTCGCCCCTGCGCTGACGCAGGCCCAGACCGTCGATTTCATGACCCAGGTGAAGCCCTTGATCGAGGGCACCTGCGTCCATTGCCACGGCGCCGACAAGCAGGAGGGCGACTACCGGATGGACACGAGGGAGGCGGCCTTCGCCGGGGGCGAAAACTACGCAGACGAGACCATCGTGCCGAACGACCCCGAGAAGAGCGCCGTCTACTGGATGACCGCCGAGCCGCACGACAGCCCGGACATCATGCCGCCGAAGAAGCCGCTCTCCGCAGCCCAGCAGGCAGTGCTCAAGGCCTGGATCGCCGAGGGCGCGGCCTGGCCCGACGGCGTCGTCCTGGAGGAGCAGCCCCGGATGGACTTCAAGGTGAACATCCTGCCGCTCCTCAGCAAGGGCGGGCCCTTCAGCGCCGCCGACCAGAAGCTGCTGCGCCTCTGGGTCGGGCAGGGCGCCGAGTGGCCCGAGGACTTCAAGCTCGGCGGTGAGGAAGCCGCCGAGGAGGGCGGGCTCGCCGACAACCTCGAACTGGTGAAGGCCATCCGCGAAAGCATCGTCGCCGGCTCGCCCGAGAAGGCCGAGGCCGACATGAAGGACTACACCTCCACCATTCCCAAGACCGGAGTGAAGTTCGACATGGTCGCGGTCAAGGGCGGCGAGTTCCTCATGGGCAGTCCTGCCGACGAAGCGAACCGGCAAGAGGACGAAGGCCCGCAGCACAGGGTGAAGGTCTCCCCCTTCTGGATGGGCAAGTTCGAGGTTACCTGGGACATGTACGAACCCTTCATGATCACCGGCATCGCCCGCAACAAGGACGGCTCCCCCCAGGACGCCCTGCCCCCCGACGCCGACCTGGTCGACGTCGTCTCCAGCCCGACCACGCCCTACGTGGAGATGAGCTTCGGCATGGGCATCGACGGCTACCCCGCCGTCTGCATGACCGAGCACGCCGCCAGCAAGTTCTGCCAGTGGCTCAGCGCCCAGACCGGACACTACTACCGCCTCCCCACCGAGGCCGAATGGGAATACGCCTGTCGCGCGGGCACCACGGGGCCCTACAGCTGTCCGTCCGACCAGCTCGCCGACTTCGCGGTGATGGACCCGGACCAAGTCCGGGTCGGCTACGAGAAAGTGGGCACGAAGAAGCCCAACCCCTGGGGCCTCCACGACATGCACGGCAACGTGATGGAATGGGTGCTCGACCAGTATCGCGCCGACGCCTACGCCGGCCGCGAGGGGCAGGTCGCCGAGAACCCTCTCGCCATCCCCACGACCCTCTATCCCCGCGTCGCCCGCGGCGGTTCCTGGTACGATCCGCCGGAGGAGCTCCGCAGCGCCCGCCGGGTGGCCTCGAGCGAGAGCTGGAAATTCCAGGATCCCCAGCTTCCCAAGTCGATCTGGTACCACACCGACGCTCCCTGGCTCGGCTTCCGGATCGTCCGCCCCCTCGAGATTCCGGATGCCGAGAGGATGCACCTGCTCTGGAACCTGGGCCTCGTGGACGGGGAATGACGCGAATCGGCGGTCCGTTCCCGGCACAACAGAGGGTGCTGCGGAGGCTTGGCTGCCGCACGGGCGGAATGCCGATGGCGTCAGGCGAAGGGAGCGGAAGGGGGGAATGGCCTTCGCCCCCTTCGCGTGCCGCGAAACGCGATGGAGTGCGGCGGTTCCCGCCGCTTTGAATCCGGACGTCGGGGGATCCTCGAGGAACTCTCGAAGGATGGGGGAGGTCTCGAGCCTTCCTGCCGGATTCGATCCAAAGCGCCGCGGAGCGGCGCACTCCACATCGCTGGGGCGCGACTTCCATCGGCTCCCTGCTCAGCAAAGCGGAAATCGCCGACCCTCTCCCTTCAGGAAGCGGGCGATCTCCTCGGCGGCCTCGAGCCGCCCGCGGCGGCGCTGCTCCCTCGTCGCTCCGCCGATGTGGGGGGTGAGGACGACGTTCTCCATTCGGAGAAGGGCCTCGTTCACGGCGGGCTCCTCCTCGAAGACGTCGAAGGCGGCGCCGGAGAGGTGGCCGGACCGCAGCGCCGCGACGACGGCGGCCTCGTCCATCGTCTTGCCCCGGGCGACGTTGACGAAGTAGGCGCCGCGCTTCATCTTCGAAAGGCGCTCGGCATTGACGAGGTGGTGGGTCTCCGTCGTGTGGGGCACCAGCACGACGACCAGGTCGGATGCGGCGAGCAGGGCGTCGAGCGGACGATAGCCGGGATGCCGGTGGGGCCGGGCCTTGGTGTGGATCACCTCCATGCCGAAGGCGCGGGCGCGGGCCTCGACCAGCTTGGCGATGCGTCCGTATCCGATCAGCCCGAGGGTCCGCCCCCCCAGCAGGGCGCCCTCCCAGCGGAGCGGCTCCCGCCCGCGTCGCTCCCATTCGCCGCTGCGGACGAAGCGGTCGCCCTCCGAAATGCGGCGGGTCAGGTCGAGGATCAGCCCCAGGGTGTGGTCGGCGGTCGATTCGGCGAAGGCGTCGGGCGTGTGGCTCGCGGCGACGCCGCGGCGGCGCAGCTCGGCCAGGTCGAGGTTGTCGATGCCCATGGCGGCGTTGGCGACGAACTTCAGCGACTTCGCGGCGTCGAGGAGCTCGGCGTCGACGGTCAGCTCGCCTTGGGAGAGGACGGCGGCGCAGTCGCCGATCCGCTCGAGCACCTGGTCTCGCGGCGCGGAGCGGACCCCGTTGTCGGGCATGACGATCTCGGCGAGGCCGTCGAGCGGGGCGAGGTGGTCGAGGGGGACGTGGACGGTGACGAAGACGCGGGGCAGGGACATCGGGGAACTTAACTCTACGTTGCCGGATAGATGAGGAGAATGGCCGCAAAAGGGCGCAGAAGACGCAAAATGGATGGAGGGGGATGACTTGGCTCCGATTTACCGTTTTGTGGCCAAATTTTCGGTGTCTTCTCCAGCTTTTTGCGGCCGTCACTTCGCCTTGCCCGCCTTGACCGAGACGCCGGGGTGGTCCTTGGCGAGGAAGCGCCATTCCAGGTCCTTGCCCGACGAGATGCCGATGCGCCGGTCGACGACGACTTCGGGAGGGGCGGCGGCGCCGGGACGGAGCAGGGCGAAGCCCGCCTCTTCGACGAGGGACCGCCCATGGAAGGTGCCGTCGATGCCGAGGGCGGCGGTGAGCTTGCCGGGTCCGGAGCAGAGCCGCAGCGGATCGCGGGTGCCGCGGCGCGTCTCCATCTCCGCGATGCCCCCGACGGCCTCGAGGGAGCGGAAGAGGACGAATCCGGCGTGCCCCGCCTCGTGGTCGAAGCAGAGGACGTTGACGAGCCAGTGGACGCCGTAGTTGAGGAAAACGTAGGCGCTGCCGACGGGATGGCGGCTGGCGAATTCGCGGGCCGAGGGGCGGGTGAAGAGGTGGCTGGCGGGATCGCCCGCGGCGCTGTAGGCCTCGGTCTCGAGGATGCGGCCGCGGCAGGGGCCGCAGGCCAGTTCCATCCCGATCAGCTCGCGGGCGCAAAGGAGCGGGCTGCGGTCGAAAAAGGAGGCGGGGAGGAGGGTGGGGCGCTGGTCACGGGGCATGGGTCACGGGGCATGGGCTGCCCTGGCCTTTCGCTCTATCAAGCCTGCATCCGCGGGAGGGGCATGGCCCGGCAGCGGCCGGTGGAGATGCCGCCGTCGATGAGGAGGGTCTGGCCGGTCATGTAGCGGCTCGACTCGGAGGCGAGGAAGACGATGGCGCCGTCGAGGTCGGTTTCCTCGCCGGGGCGGCCGAGGCAGATGCGCTCGCTGATGTAGTCGACCCATTCCCGGTCGGCGTAGAGCATTCCGTTCTGCTCGGTTTGGAACCAGCCGGGGGCGAGGCAGTTCACGGTGATGCCGTGCGGCCCCCAGTCGTCGGCGAGGGCCATGGTCATTTGCTTGACGCCGCCGCGGCTGGCCCCGTAGGGGACGAGCCCCGCGTAGCCGGCGACGCAGGTGACGGATCCGATGGTCACGACGCGCCCGTAGCCGGCGGGGATCATGGCCTTGGCGGCGACGGCCTGGGCGAGGAAGAAGGAGCCCTTCAGATTGGTGTTCACGACGTAGTCCCAGTCCTCCCAGGTCACCTCGACGGCGGGCTTGCGGCGGTTGCAGCCCGCGTTGGCGACGAGGACGTCGATGCGCCCCATCGCGGCAAGGGCCTCGTCGACGGCGGATTGGATGGAGCCGTGGTCCGTCACGTCGAGGACGAGGGGGAGAAAGCGCCGGCCCATCGCCTCGATTTCGGCCCGGGTCTCCTCGAGGGATTCGAGGCTGCGGCTGGTGCCGACGATGTCGGCGCCGGCGCGGGCGAGGGCGCGGGCGAAGCGGCGGCCGAGGCCGCGCGAGGTGCCGGAGATGAAGGCGGTCTGGCCGCCGAGGTCGAACTCGTTCATCGGGGGGCGGGGAAGGATGAGGGATGAGGGATGGGGGATGGGGATCAAGGTTTGAGGACGACTTTGAGGAGGCCTTCGGCGTTGTGGCGGAGGCGGGCGAACCACGCGGCCCCGTCCTCGAGGTCGGCGACGGCGGAGAGGAGCGGCGCGACTTGGATCCTGCCGTCGGCCACCGCCTCGATGGCCTCGGCGTATTCGCCGGCGGAGGCGCAGCTGCCGAAGACGCTCAGCTCGCGGGTGACGAGGGCTTGGAGAGGGAAGGGGACCTCGGCCTTCAGGTTGCCCACGCAACTGATGCTGCCGCCCTTGCGGACCGAGGCCACGGCGAGCTGGAGGGTGGGGCCGAAGCCGACGACCTCGATGGCGTGGTCGGCGCCGTCCGCGTTGCCGACGAGTTCGCGCACCTGGGCGGGCACGGCTTCGCCGGAGAGGAGGGCGGCGTCGGCGCCGAGCTCCTTCGCCAGGGCGAGGCGCTTCCCGTCGATGTCCACGGCGACGACGAAGCCCGCGCCCTTCGCCTTGAGGGCCTGCACGACGAGCAGCCCGATCAGTCCCGCGCCCACGACCACGGCGGAGTCGCCGGGCTTCAGCGGCAGGCGGTTGACCCCGTGCAGGGCGATGGAGACGGGTTCGGCGAAGGCGGCGTGCTCGTAGGAGAGGCCGTCGGGGATGGCGTGGAGGATGTGCTCCGGCACCCGAAGGTATTCGGCGAAGGCCCCGTGGCGGCGGTAGTCGCCGCAGGAGACGCCGAGGACGTTGCGGTCGGGACAGAGGTTGACCTGCCCGGCGAGGCAGGCGGGGCAGCTCCCGCAGTAGACGGTGGAGTCGAAGGTGACGCGGTCGCCGGCCTTCCAGTGCCGCACCGCGCCGCCGACCCGGGCGATGTCGCCGGAGGCCTCGTGCCCCATCACGATGGGAGGGATGCGTCGGCCCGAGCCGCCGTCCATGCCGTGGATGTCGGAACCGCAGATGCCGCAGGCCTTGATCGCGACGAGGACTTCGTTCTCCGCGATCTCGGGATCGGGCGCGTCGCCGTATTCGAACTGGCCGTAGGCGGTGAGGGTGAGGGCTTTCATCGGAGGGGAAATTGGAGCTTGAAGCGAACTCGTAAGCGCAAGAAGGTGGCGCATCAATTCCGAATCCCGACGCTCCACCGATCCCGCCATGACGCCCGTGCTCCGTGCGCTTTGCCCGATCCTGCTCGCCCTGCTCCTCGTCCAGTGCGAGACGGTGGAGTTCAGCGCGGCGGGCTCGTCCGGCTCGGTCACGGTGCAGGGAACCTTGTTCTACCCCGACGAAAAGGGCATGACCTACCGGGTCCCGGCGGGGGCGCAGATCATCGGGGCGGGCGGCATCGACTGCATCTACCTCGTCGAGGACGGCGGCTCGGTCGTGGCGCATTCGGGCAAGGGGAACAGCTACCGGATCAAGAGCGGCGGCCACTTCCGGGGGTTCGCCCATCCGGCGACCGACTGCACCGTCACCTACGAGGCCGGCGCCATCGTGGAGCAGGAGCAGACCGGTCCGGGCACGAAGTTCGTGAGTTCCTGATCGGCGGCTCCCTTTGCAGCCAGCCCCGCCCGGGCGAAGTCGGCGGTTTGTTGTCGCTCCGCCGAGCATGCGGATTGGATTTCCGGGACATTTGCGCTTAGGCTCCCCGATTCCGGTGACCATGCCCGCCCTTTCCTTCGACGACATAGCCTACGCGATGGAGCAGACCGTCGTCGTCCACGAGCCCGACCGGCTCATCGACACGTTCGGAACGACGAACTTCCAGTTCCACCTCCTCACCGAGCCGATGGACCAAGTCGGGGCGGTGCGGGTGCGCACGGGCCGCATGGAGGCGCAGCGTCCGAAGATCCTCCGCCCGGAGGGATACGACGACCTCCTCTTCGAGGGCTTCGGGGAGCAGGCCGAACATTTCGCGGAATGGTTCCGCCGACACGGCAACTTCGCCTTCCTCCAGTATGGCTTCCATTTCGCGAAGCGGCACTTCAGCGAGGAGCTGGCGCATTCGCCCCTGGAGGAGGTGCGGGACCGCCTCGCCGAGGAGATCCGCGTCGGCGGCGACCCCTCCCGGGCCCTCATCTGCGGCATCGACGACGCCTGGGAGGTGTCGCTGATCAAGTTCACCATGGAGACCATCGCCCGTTCCCTGCAGATCAACGCCTTCGACTTCAAGCGCCGCGGCCTGCTCTGAACTTCCTTTCTTTTTCCGGCAACGAGATGGCCCGCATCAAGTTCCTCGTCGCTTTCCTCGCCCTGGTGGTCTGCGCGGGGGGCATCGTCGTGACCTGGTTCTTCTGGAAGAAGTTCGCCCAGCCCGAGATCGTGGTGAACCGCCACATCTCCGGAAAGGGCGACTCGGGCTTGGAGCGGCCGGACCTCGGCAAGCGCCATTTCGACGCCGCCCTGGAGCTGCTCCGCGAGGGGGAGCTCGTCTCGGCGCGCGACCGGCTCCTCTACCTGATGGAGTACTTCCCCGAATCCGCCACCTGCGAGGAGGCCGGGCGCATCGTGGGCGAGGTGAACATGGATCTGCTCCTCTCGCGCATCCCCATTCCCGGAAAGGGCGAGCACAAGGTGCGCCGGGGCGAGGCCCTGATCACCATCGCCCGGCGGAACGAGACGACGATCGACTACATCATGCGGGCGAACGCGAAGACCTCGGAGTTCATCTTTCCCGACGAGATCCTCGCCGTCTATCCGCTGAACTTCCGCGTCGAGATCGGGCTGGGCGCCGGCACGGTCACCGTCTACGACGGGGAGAAGCTATTCAAGCGCTACGCCATCGCTGGCCGCCACCTCCCCGCCGACCTGAAGCCGCCCGTCTCCACCTCGGTGAGCGAGCGGGTCGCCTGGCACGGGAACCAGCCCGTGCACTTCAACCATCCCAGCTACATGGACTGCGCCAAGTGGATCCGCACGGGGAGGATGGGCCTCTTCATCCGCCAGGCCGAGCCCGGCGCGGAGGCGGGCGGGGGAGGGCGCCCCTACGGGGTGATGCTGGCCAACGCCGATCTGGAGGAGCTGTTCACCATTCTGCGGACCGGATCGAAAGTCGATCTCGTGAAGTAGTGCGGAGTGGACCTCGTCGCGAAACGCGCTATCGTCCCGCCATGACCCTCATCGAACCTCTCGAATTCGAGAAGCCCATCGTGAACCTGGAGCGGCAGCTCGCCGAGCTGCGCGACCGGGCCGCCGACAGCGACATCGACATGTCGAGCGAGATGAAGCGCATCGAGGACAAGTTGACCAAGATGAAGGAGGAAGTCTACCGCAACCTCTCCCCATGGCAGCGGGTCCAGATCGCCCGCCACACCCAACGGCCCTACATGCTCGACTACGTGGAGCATTCCTTCGACGACTTCCTCGAGCTCCACGGCGACCGCCACATCGGCGAGGACGAGGCCATGCCCGGCGGCTTCGCCCGCCTCGAGGGACGGAAGGTGATGGTCATCGGCCACCAGAAGGGGCGCGACACCAAGGAGAACCTGCGCCGCAACTTCGGCAGCGCCCATCCCGAGGGCTACCGCAAGGCCCTGCGCCTGATGAGGCTGGCGGAGAAGTTCGACATCCCCGTCGTCACCCTGATCGACACGCCCGGCGCCTACCCCGGCATCGAGGCGGAGGAGCGGAACATCGCCGAGGCCATCGCCTTCAACCTGCGCGAGATGATGATGCTGCGGGTCCCCGTGGTCGCCGTGGTCATCGGCGAGGGCGGGTCGGGCGGCGCCCTCGGCATCGGCGTGGCCGACCGCGTCCTCATGATGGAGAACGCCTACTACTCCGTGATCAGCCCCGAGGGCTGCGCCGCGATCCTCTGGAAGGACCGGAAGTACGCCACCGAGGCGGCCTCGGCGCTGAAGCTGAACGCCGCCGACCTGGTGAACCTGAAGATCATCGACGAACTCGTCCCCGAACCCATGGGCGGAGCGCACCACGACCACGTCGCGGCGGCGAGCAATCTCAAGAAGGCGGTCATCAAGCATCTCCACGAGCTGGAGGCGGTCGAGAAGGACGAGCTTCTCGAGCGGCGCTACCAGAAATTCCGCAACTACGGCGAATTCCGCGACCGCGGGCGGCGCTGATCTCCGGGTTCCTTCCGAAAGGCGGACGATCCCCGCTTGATTCTCTTCCAAACCGGACCATTTTCCCCACGATGAACACTCTCTCCCACGGTTTCCTCTTTCTCTGCGGGCTCGCCTGGCTCCTCGGCGAGGTCTGCGTCAGCGCCGGCGCCGGCTTCTGGACCCCCGTCTGGCTCTACTTGATCGGCTTCATCGTGATGTTCTCGATCATGGGATGCCTTTCGCTTTCGGAGAGGGCGATCAACACCGCCGGGCCGATCTTCGCGGCCATCGTCGGGGGCGCCATCGTTCTCTACGGATTCGGCGCCTTCGGCTCCAGCGTGTCTGGCGGCTTGGTCCGTCTCGTCGGAGGCGGATCGCTCGTCTTTCTGGCCGTCGTCAGCTTCCTGGGACGGGGGAAGGAGCAGCAGCACGCCCATTGATTCGCCCTGGGCGGACGCCGCCCCGGCCTGCGCCGCGAGGGCTCATCGCTTGGGCGGCGTGGCCTGGGGATGGACGGGCCATTCGATGCGGTCGCGCTCGTAGCGGGGCCATTCCCAAGCCGGCCAGACGGGGCTCTCCTCGCGGACTTCCCGGTACTTCTTCAGCAGGCGCTCCTTCATCGCCGCGAAGCGGGCGGGCTGCTCGCCTTTGCGGTCCGAGGCCTCCGCGGGGTCCTCGCGCAGATGGAAGAGTTCGAATCCGGTCAGTTCGACCGTTTTGTTGAAGTGGGCGTCCTCCTCGGCGATGTCGCCGGACGGCTTGGGATCGGGCTGGTCGATGTGCGCCACGATCTTCCAGTCGCCCTCCCGCAAAGCGGCCTTCGGCCCGCCCTTGGCCCGCAGGAAGTGCCAGTAGAGCGGTTCGCGCCGGACGAACTCCCCGCCGTTCAGCAGGGGCAGGAGGCTGGCGCCGTCGAGCCGTCGGTCGCCGGGCGGCTCGACGCCGGCGATTTCGCAGAAGGTGGGTAGAAGATCGACCGAGCTGACCGGCTCGGCCGATTCGGAGCCGGGGGCGATCCGGCCCGGCCATCTAGCCAGACCCGGCACCCGGATGCCGCCCTCCCACAGCGAGCCTTTCTTGTCCCGCAGGGGCCCGGACGAGCCGTAGGGATGCCTGCCGGTGATGGCGGGGCCGTTGTCGCTGGTGAAGATCACCAGGCTGTCCTCCCGGAGACCGAGGCTGTCGAGCTCGGCCATGAGCCGTCCGAAGGCGGCGTCCATCTGAGTGAGGTTGCCGAGCAAGGCCCGCTGCCTCGGATCGTCGAAGGCGGCGTACTGGCGGGCGTAGTGTTCGGCCGAGGCGATCGGCTCGTGCGGCTCGTGGAAGCAGACGAAGAGAAAGAAGGGCTTGTCCGGATCGCGCTGCTCCTGCATCCAACGGATGGAGAGGTCCGT
>CAYMMC010000046.1:0-11448 GCA_964391125.1 uncultured Akkermansia sp. | reverse complement strand
TCTGGAACGCTCGAGCCGCCGCCTGAACCGCCTCGGTTACTTTTTTGTCCTGCACCCCATGGGCGACGCCGTCTCAATTCCGCCTTGCGCCGCGCCTTCGTCGGGGCCATCCTCCCGCCTCATCTCTCCTTGAATGCTTGCTGAACTGCTTTCCCCGGAAACCCGCGCCATCGTCCTCGAAGCCCTCCCCGTGATCCTCTCGCTGATCATCATCGAGGGGCTTCTCTCCGTCGACAACGCCCTCGCCATCGCCGCGATGGCCTCGCACCTGCCGGGCAAGCAGAAATACTGGGCGCTGCGCGTCGGCATCCTCGGCGCCTATTTCTTCCGCGGCCTCGCCCTGCTGATGGCGCAGTTCATCATCGAGAACCCCTGGTTGAAGCTGCTCGGCGCGCTCTACCTCATCCACCTGATGGCGCACCACTTCGCGAAGCGGCACAAGGAAGGGGTGGCGGAGGCCGCCGCCCAGGAAAGCCCCAACGCCGAGGCGGCCGCGGCGGTGGGGAAGGTGGCGCAGCGGGGCTTCTGGGGCACCGTCGCCTCCATCGAGCTGATGGACCTCAGCCTCGGCGTCGACAACGTCGTCGCCGCCGTCGCCCTCAGCGACGAGATGTGGGTGGTCTGCACCGGCGTTTTCATCGGCATCCTCGCGCTGCGCTTCGTGGCGGGGCACTGCATCAAGCTGATCGAGAAGTTCCCCATCCTGGAGCACACCGCCTTCCTCCTCATCGGCTTCGTCGGCCTGCTCCTCGTCGCGGAGCTGAGCTTCCACTACGACATTCAGACCTACCAGAAGTTCATCGGCATCGTCGCCATCATCGGCTTCACGATCTGGTTCTCGAAGAGCGCCGTCGTCCAGGCGGTGATGAAGCCGGTCAACGCCGCGCTGATGTGGCCGGTGCGGATCTACGACCTCACCCTCGGCGCGGTGATCTGGACCGTGCTCGCCCCCTTCCGGCTGTTCTTCCGGAAGGCTAGCCTGCCCCTGCCCGCCCAGGAGGTCGAGCGCGCCGCCGGGATCCTGCAGGAGTCGGAGGAGCGGGGTTCGAAGGAGAAGTAGGGGCGGCGCAGCCGGGATTTTGGTCACGAAAAGGCAATGATTGACTTTCCGGCAAATTGCCGGAAAGTTCGCTTGATGCCCACGACGACAAAAACGGAGCGGTTGGAGGCCCGCGTCCCCGTCGCCTTGAAGAGAGCCATCCAGCACGCGGCCAACCTCCAGGGGCGGACCCTGACGGATTTCGTGATCGCAAGCCTCGAAAAAGTGGCGCGGGAAACGGTTCGCGAACATGAGGTGATCACCCTGAGCGCCGCGGACAGCCTGCGCGTGGCCAAACTGCTGATCCATCCGCCCAAGCCGAATGCCGCCCTGAAAAAGGCCGCCGCGCAGCACCGCAAATCGGTCGCCATGCGATGAGCGGGTTCCATTCGGAACTGCTGGCCTCCCGCCACAAGCGCAGCGCGTTCTCCTGCGGGGTTCCCGTGCTGGACGACTACCTGCGGACTCGCGCCTCGCAGGATGTGAAGCGGTTTTCCGCCGCCGTGTTTGTCCTGGCCCCCGATTCCGAACCGGAGCGCATCGCGGGATTCTACACGCTCTCGGCTTCTTCGCTGGAGTTGGACAGGCTTCCGCCAACCATGTCCAAAACGCTTTCGCGCTACCCCTTCGTGCCGGGCATCCTGATCGGACGTCTTGCGCGCGACGTGGCCTTTCCCGGACTTGGCGGGATTCTCCTGGCCGATGCGTTGGCGCGTTGCGTCCGCCAATCCGACGAAATCGGGGCTTCCCTAATCGTGGTCGATGCCAAGGACGATGCCGCCAAACGATTCTACGAGAAGCACGGGTTCACGGTTTTGGATACCGCCCCCATGCGGCTTGTGTTGCCCATGAAGACGGCGGCGGGCCTCTTTCACTGAGCCCGCCGAGCTCGGTGATTTCCGCCGATGGGTCCGGTGGCTTTTGCGCTGTATGATCAGCGTCCACCAGCGGAAATGTTCGACGCCACCGAACCCCGCTTCGGAGGGGATCCCGCCGGAGGCGTTGAAATCTCCAAGCGCGGAGGAGGCGCAGGAGTTCTGGCGGACTCCAAAGCAGACGGGTATCGGAGAGCGAGCATGGTTGAACGGGTCGGGCACGCCGCCGGGATCCTGCAGGAGTCGGAGGAGCGGGGTTCGAAGGAGAAGTAGGGGCGGCTGGCCGTCGGATCACTGGATTTCGATGCGCCTCGGCTTCACTTCCTCGCGGAGCGGCAGGCGCAGGGTGAGGATGCCGTCCTCCAGCGTTCCCGCGATGCGTCCGGGATCGACTTCCGGGCCGACATCCAAGCGAAGGCGCCAATGTCGCTCCTCCTCGACGGGGCCGAGGGGGCGCCAGGACTCCGGAGTTTCGAGGCGGCGCTTCGCGACGACTTCGAGAATCTCATCCTCGACCGTCACGCCCACCTCCTCTTTCTTGGCCCCGGGGAGGCGCACTTCGACCACCCAGGCCTCGTCGTCGTAGCGGGAGGTGTAGCGGGGACGGTAGGTGGGGGTGCTGCGGGAGGCAGCGGTGGCTTCGGGGGAGAGAAGTTCGTTGTTTTTCATGATCTTGGGGAATGATGGGTTGATGATTGGATCGGAGGGGGCTCAGCGGATTTCGATGTTGACCGGTTTGCGGCTCTCTTCCTTGGGGAGAGAGACGTGAAGGATCCCGTCGGCGAGGCGGGCTTCGGTGCCGTCGCCGCGGACGCCCTCGGGGCAGCGCACGATCCGTTCCGAGCGCGAGCTTCGGACGGCGCCTCCCTCGGTCTTCCCGGTCGCCTCGTGGGAGATGCGCAGCAGGCCCTCCTCGGCGTCGAGGCGGAGCTCGTCGCGCTTCAGTCCGGGCAGCTCGATCCGGGCGTGGTAGTGGGTGTCGTCCTCGAACCACTCCACCCCCGCATCCGCCACTCGAGGCGGCGAGGAGAGAAGCGGCGCAAGGCTCCGGAAGGGATTGGCGAAGAAGGCATCCCATTCGCGGAAGGTGTCGTTCGGACGTGTGTAGCGAATCAGTTTCATAGCGTAGGTTGATGACTGGGTTGAATTGTTTCGGCGCATTTCACGCCACGCCCGATGAGCGATGCAAGTTCCATGCCACCAAGGTCGAATTCAGATCAATTCGTTTAAAATCAATGATTTATATTGAATTCAATTCACTTTCCCATTGAGCCGCAGTGAGTCAAAGTGACCCGATCCGGTTCGACTAAAAAGGTCGAAATGAGACAAAATGTCCCTGTTTTCGAGCCGTTTTCCGGCGATGGTCGAATCGGCAGGGAGGTCTCAGCGGCCCTGTCCGGGAAAGTCGGTGAACCAGCCTGTCGCGCCCGCTTCCTTCAGGGCCCGGATCAGGTCGGAGTAGTCAGCCGCCCATTTCGGCAGAGCGTCGGCGCGGGCGGTGTAGGGATGGACGGCCAGGCCGGCGGCGCGGGCGTCGGCGATCAGGGAGGTAGCGTGCCGTTCCGCCGGCGACTCGCCGGCCAGGACGGAGCCCAAGCTGGGACCGATGCCGTCGACCCATTGCGACAGCTCCCGCAGCCCCTCGGGAGTGCGGAAGTGGTCGAAGTCGGTGCCGTCCGCGCCTGCCTTGCCGCCGCCCAGCAGTTGGACGAGCCGCCCCCGATAGCCCAATTCCTCCCGGAGCCGGCGGATCTCGGCGTGCTCGAAGCATTGCAGGTAGCAGGCGTCCGATTTCTCGCGATAGCCGAAGCGGTCGAGCATCGCCACGACGGCGGCGCCGAGGTCCTGGCCTTGGGCGAGATGCCACGAGGGCCGCTTGATCTCGGGATAGACGCCCGCCGTCCTGCCGGTGCTGCGGTTGAGTCCGGCGATCAGCGCGAGCGATTCCTCCAGAGTGGCGATGCGGAAAAGAGGGGTCTGCTCGGCGAAGCGACCGGGGTGGACGGGCGCTCCGGATTCCGGTTTGAAGCGCTCTTTCACGACGAGGCTCTTCAGCTCGGCGATGGAGAAGTCGATCGCGTAGTGCTTGCCGTCGGCCCTTGCCCGACCGGGAAAGCGCGAGGCCACGTCGGTCGTGGCATCGAGCGTCAGGTCGTGCAGCACCACGGGCACCCCGTCGGCGGACATCGCCACGTCCTGCTCGATGTAGTCGGCGCCGAGCCCGTGGGCCAAGGCCACTGCCTCCAGGGTGTGCTCGGGCAGATAGCCGCTGGCGCCGCGATGCGCGATTTCGATCGGCGCGGTCTCCCTCTCCCCGGAGAAGCCGGGGGCGGCGGTGAGCAGCGGCGCCGCCGCCACGGTGAAAAGGAGGAGGGAGCGGACGCGCATATCAGTCTCCCGTCTTCCAGAGCTTCGACTCCTCTCCGAAGCCGACGTAGGCGACCTCCTCGCTTTCCGCCAGATCCTCCTGCAAGGGGGCGAAGCGCTCGGCCCGGAATCCCAGCTCCTGCTTGACGCTGGAATGCGGGTCGTCGGGATTGCGCAGTTCGTCGAGGAGGAGGAGGATGTCGTATTCGGCCCCGGTGATGGTCAGGTTCGCGTCCTCGTCGATGCCGAACTGAGGATTCGACCGCCCCGCGCCGAGGGCGCGCACGGTGTAGACTTCGTTGCGGCGGGGGAGCGCCTTGTAGAGATCGTAGACCCAAGGGGCGAAATCGTCGTCGATGCAGACGACGCGTTGACCTGTCTGGAACATGGCGTGAAAGGGATGGGAGCCACCTTGTAGCACAGAGTTCTCCGCGACGCCACGGCGAATGACGGTGGGACCGGTGTCGTCGAGGCCCGGCGTTTCAGTCGGCGTCACGCAGGAAGCGACGGATCGTCTCCAGCACCGTGACGAGCAGGGAAGGGAGGAAGGTCAGGGTGACGACGGCGGTGAAGGCGAGGCCGAAGAGGACGATGGCGCCGAGGCCGCGGTAGAGCTCGGTGCCCGCCCCGGGACGGAAGACGAGGGGGGCGAGCCCGAAGAGGGTGGTCGCGGTGGTCATGAGGATGGGGCGGAGCCGGGACTGGACCGCGTCGCGGACGGCGGTCAGCGGATCGAGGCCGCGCTCGTTGAAGTTCTGCACGGACCGGTCGACGATGAGGATGGGGTTGTTCACCACGACGCCGAGGAGGACGAGAAAGCCGAGCATGGTGATCATGTCGAAGGGCTGGCGGATCGCGGCGATGCCGAGGGCCGGCAGCATCGCCCCGAAATGGTTCAGCAGCCAGAGTCCGACGATGCCGCCGCCGATGCCGAGGGGCACGGTGAGCAGGATGATGAAGGGATAGCCCCAGTGGCGGTAGATCACGACGAGCTGCAGATAGCAGAGCATCACCGCGATCCAGAGATTCTTCGAAAGCGACTGGCGCGTCGCGTCGAGCTGGTCGCTGGCTCCGGTGAGCTCGATTCCGGTGCCCGGGGGGAGGCCCCCCTCGTCGCGGAGGGGGCGCACCACCTCGGCCCGCACTTGATCGACGGCGGTTTCGAGGGCGAGCGAGCGGGGCGGAATGACGTAGAGGGTCACGGTGCGGCGTCCGTCGACGCGCCGGATCTCGGCGGTGTCGACGGTCTCGTGGATCTCCGCAAGCGCGCCGAGGGGCATGGTCGTGCCCTGGGGAGTGAAGATGGGCAGGCTGTCGAGCTTCGCGATCTCCTGCCGGTCGGCGGCCTCGTCGAAGAGGAAGATGTCGATCTTGTCGTCGTCGAGGTAGAATTCGTCGACGAAGGCGCCGTCGCTGAGCGCGGCGACGGCGAAGCCGAAGTCGCGGGTGTCGAAGCCGAGCTCGGCGAGCCGCTCCCAGCGGGGGCGGATTTCGAGCAGGGGCTGGCCGAGGACGAGGGAGGCGGGGGCGGAATTGATCTGGGCCCCCTCGATCACCTGGCCGACGCGGCGGTAGACCTCGGTCGCGGCGGCGTAGAGCGCCGGCATGTCGGGACCGCTGATGTCCAGGGCGACGGCGCGGGTGCCCCCGTCGTTGCTGGAGATGATGGAGCCGCGCGAGGAGAAGGATCTCATGCCGGGATAGCGCTTCAGCCTCGCGTCCATCCATTCCATGAAGGCGTCGATGTGGGCGGGATTCTTCGTCACGGCGATGACGCGCATGGTCTCGGGCTCGACGATGTAGGTGAGCCGGTCGAGGGCGGGGATGGCGTCGCGGCCGGCGTCGAAGTCGGCGGGGTCGGCCCGCAGCGCGGGCAGGGTCTCCCCCTGCAGTTCGAGCGCGATGGAGTCCATTTCGCGAAGGCTGTAGCCCGGTGGGGCGATGAGGGTGGAGAAGGATTTCGCCTCCTCCCCCTCGGGGAGGTATTCCGCGGGCGGGGTGAGGAAGGCGAAGGCGCCGACGGAGAGGAGCAGGACCGAGACGAAGCAGAAGGCCCGGCGCCAGGGGTTCGCGAGAAGCCAGTCGATGGGGACGAGGAGGAGCTGGCGCCGGAGCGGTCGCGGCTCGCCTCCGCCAAGGCGGGCGGGAAGGTTCGCGTAGGCGACCGGCACGATCGTGACCGCGACGAGCATGGAGACGAGAATGGACGCGGAGATGGCGATGCCGATGTCGGAGAAGAGCTGCCCGGCCTCCTCCTTCACGAAGAGGAGGGGCAGGAAGACGAGCACGGTGGTCAGGGTGCTGGCGAGGACGGCGGCCCAGACGCCGCGCACCCCGTCGAGCGCGGCGGCGAAGCGGCTCTTCCCCTTCTGCCGCTCGATCTCGATGCTCTCGAGCACGACGATGGTGTTGTCGATGGTCATGCCGATGGCGAAGGCGATCCCCGCCATCGAGATCACGTTGATGGTGCGTCCGAGGAGGAGCAGGCCGATGAAGCCGGCGACGATGCAGACGGGCATTCCCGAGATCCCGATCAGGGTGGTCGAGACCGAGCGGAGGTAGATGAAGAGCACCAAGGTCGAGAGAATCGCGCCGAGGAGGATGTTCTGAACCACGTTGGCGATGGACTCCTCCACGTAGACCACGTCGTCGTTGCTGATCTCCATGAGGAGGCCCTCCGGCTCCAGGACGTCGCGGTTGAGCCTCTCCACCACCGGCAGGGCGGCCTGCTTGATCGTGATGACGTTGGACCCGGTCTGGCGCACCAGGCTGACGCGGATGTTGGCGTCGCCGTCGGAGTAGGAGAGGCTGCGCAGCTCGGCGAGGGAGAGCTCGATTTCGGCGACCTCCCCGAGCCGGACGATGGAGTCGCCGCGCCGGACGAGGATGAGGTCCTCCAAGTCCGCGACCGACGCGAAGCGCCCCACGATGCGAAGGAGGTAGCGGCGTTTTCCGCTGTCGAGATCGCCGCCGGAGACGTCGAGGTTGCGGTTCCGGACGGCGTCGCGCACGTCGCCGAGGGTGAGATGGCGTTCCGCCAGCTTCGCGGCGTCGACGCGGATCCGGATCTGCCGCTCCGCCCCGCCGCCGAGGCGCACCTGGGAGACGCCGTCGATGCGCTCGAGAGGGGGGCGGATGTGGTCGTCGACGAAGTCGAGGAGGGCGTTGACGTCGTGCCCCTTCGGATTGCCCGGCAAGGGGACGACGCGGAAGGAGAGGAAGGGGTTGTAGGAGAAGGAATCGCTGCTCAGGACCGGCTCGTCGACGTTCTCGGGATAGGAGGGGACTTGGCTGAGGGCGTTGTTGACGAGGAGGAGAGCCTCGTTCGCGTCGATGCCGAAGGGAAACTCCAGCTCCACCTCGGCGCCGCCGGTGGAGGCGAAGGAGGTCATCCGCTTCAGGTTCGGGATGCCTCGGAGATAGTCCTCCTGCTCGATGAGGATCTCCTTCTCGATGTCCTGCGGCGTGGCCCCGGGCCAGCGGGTGTCGACGGAGATGATGCGGGTGTCGAGATCGGGGATCATCTGGACGGGCACCCGCGTGGCCGCGACGATCCCGAGGAGGAGGATCATCGCCACGACGACGGTGACGAGAATGCCGCGTCTGAGGATGTGCTCGATCATGCCCGTCTCAGGGATTCGCCTGCTTCGCTCCGTCCGTGGCGACGGCGACGGACTGCCCCTCGCGCAGGCCCTCGTTCCCCTTGAGCACGATCGTCTCTCCGCCGGAGAGGCCATCGGTCACCTCGATGAACTCCCCGAGGATGCCGGCCGTGCGGATGACGCGAGAGGCCACCGTGGCGCCGCCCTCCCCCGGGGTGACGATCCAGACCTTCACCGTTCCGTCGGGGTAGCGCACGATGGCGTCGCGGGGGATGGTCACCGGGGCGCCCCGGTCGGATCGGTAGACGACCGTGGCCTTGCCCGACATGCCGGGGGCGGCCAGCCGCTCGGGGTCGGACAGTTCCAGGCGAGTCAGAAAGGTGCGGGAGGCCTCGTCCTTCACCGGAACCATCACGTCGATGCTCCCCACGAGCGGCTTCTCCGGAAAGGCGTCGAGAGCGATGCGAACGCTCGTGGCGGAGGAGATGCGGGCAAGAAACTCCTGCGGGACGCGCAGGTCGAAGCGCGGCTTCTCCATCTCGACGAGGCGCAGCACCGGCGTGCCGGTCTCGACCCATTCGCCCGCCTCGGCAAGCTTCTCGGCGACGACGCCGCCGAAGGGGGCGACGAGGCGGTGGCGCTCTAGCCGCTCCAGCTCGGCCGCCTCGCGGACGCGGAGACGGGCCAGGGCGGCCTGGCGGAGGAGCACGGCGCTCTTCCGCGTCTCCGCCTCGGACTTCGGAAAGGCGCCGGTGCGGCTGACCTCGCGCACCTCCTCCTCGCGGCGGACCGCCTCCGCCAGCTCGATTTCGGCATGGGCGATCTCGGCTCGGATCAGCTCGAGGGCGATCTCGGCGAGCCGGGTGTCGAGCGTGGCGAGGACATCCCCTTGCTTCACGGGACTGCCGGCGTCGACCGAGACCTCGGCGACCAGTCCCTCGGTCCGGGAGGAGAGCTCCGCCTCGCGGCGGGGGGTCACCGTGCCGGTGAGGATGAATTCGCGCTCCACCGCCCCGGTTTTCTCGGCGATGACGGTGACGACGGTGACGGGAGGGTCCTTGGCCAGCAGCCCCCCATGGAGAAGGAGGGCGAGAATCGGACACAACCAGACGGCGGATGCTCCGGGACGGGGGGCGGATCGGATCCTGTTTCGGATGGCTTGCGTCATTCGCTGAAAGCCGCAGGGTCGCACGGGTAAGCCCATGTGGCTATCGCGCAAATGCGAAGGAGCGGAGCGGGCGGAGGCGCTCCGGCAGTGCCTCCGCGAATCCGAGTCCGGGCTCCCGCCTGGCTCAGAGCTTGACCCGGTATCTGCCCTTCCCGCGGATTGGCTGCTCTTTGTCGAGATATCCGTCGACCGGACGGTTGAGGGAGATTCTCGTGCCAGGGATGAGCACCACTTGGTCCTTCACGTGGATGTTCACGTTCTTCGCACGGCGGATCAGCCGTCCGCGAACGCCGCTGCGCGCGGAGACGCGCGTATAGGTGGTCAGCCGGCCCGTGAAGGTGGCGTTGCTGAGGTCCGTTTCCGTGGTGCGGAACAGCCCGCCTCCGCTGACTCGGGTGCGATAGCCCTTTCTGTCCTTCAGCGTTCCTTGAAAGGTGAAGGACAGCGAGCCGGGCTTGGCCAAGTCCTGCATCTCTCCCTTTAGCGCAATCCGTCCCCTGTAGGTCTGAGCCTCGAGCGAAGGAGCCGCGAACCCGACGAGCGCGGCCAAGGCGAGGAGACGGACGAATGGAATCGGATTCATCGATGGCGTGGAGTGTAAAAGAATTTTCCGGAGCCCGGATGTTGAACGAAGAAGGGAGGGCTGACAAGCATAAGTTGTCGCCAACCGGGTTTGCCGTGACGAAGTCGCCCCCGCAACGCGGAAGGTCGGCGCGGGGGAGCCCGGCCCGTTTCCGGCCTACTCCCGGAGGCTTTCCTCCGCCAGCTCGAGCAGGGCGTCCATCATCTTGACGCTGGCCTGGGGCTCGAGCCGGTTGGCGCCGGGCCAGGTCTCGTAGCCGCCGAGCTCGAAATGGCGCGGCGTGGGCAGATAGACGAGGGAGTCGTGGGCCAGGGAGATCATGAAGGGGTGCTTCAGGGGGCTGCGCTCCTTGAACTCCAGGCCGGTTTCGGCGAAGACCTCGACGGGGAAGGCCCCGATGCCGATGTCGCCGATGCGGAGGTGCTGGATGGCGACGGGGATGGGGGAGCGGTCCATTTCCGTCAGCCGGATCACGCGCTCGGCGTAGATCAGGGGCATGCTCACCTTGCCCTCCTCGGGCTTGGCCGTGGCGCGGGTCTCCTTGGCCCACTGCACCAGTTCGTCGGAGATGGGCTTGTGGTCGAGGGGCAGCTCGAGGTAGCGGGCGTCGAGGCGGACGCCGGACTGCCACTGGAGGCCCTCCAGGGCGGCGTGGACTTTGTTGGCGATGTCCTGGCCCACGTAGGTCATCTGTTCGTAGGGCTTGCGGGGCTGGGCCTTCTCGCGGAAGTTGATGTTGTTGATGTCGCCGCTGGTGCCGTTGGCCATGATGGCGACGAAGGGGGCGTCCGCCGGCGTGGGCGGTCCGTCGACGAGGGATTTGAGATGCTCGCAGAAGACGCCGTAGTAGTCGGCGGAAATGTCGGTGCGGCGCACCCCTCCGACGTAGTGCAGGGAGTAGGCGGCGAGCAGGGAGATGAGGCGCCCTTCGGGCTCGCGGAAGGCGACGAAGGAGACGGCGGGGTCGGTCGGTCCGGCGGGCTCGACGAGGTTCTCGCTGGCGCGGGGCGGGTTCATCCGCACTCTCTCGACTTTGCCGAAGGGATTGGGCGGGGCGGTGCCTTCCTTCATGATCCAGCGGCGGTTGTGGACGTGTTCGGGAGCCTCGACGCTGCCGAAGGCGACCTCGGCGGGGCGGAGCAGGCCGTGGGCCCGCTGCACGCCGTCGGCGATGCGCTTGGCGACGAAGCGCTGGTAGTCGTCGAGGGGCAGGTCGCGCTTGTAGCGGTCGCCCCGGGCCGAGGTGGCGGAGTGGGTGTGGGTGCAGGCGATGAGCACGTTCTCCTTCGGAATGCCGAGACGGGACTCGATCAGCGTCCTGGCTTCGTGGCTGACGTTGGCGCTGATGGCGATGAGGTCGCAGATGGCGATGGCCAGGGTGGTGTCGCCCTTTTCCACGACGAGGCAGCGGACGTGCAGCTCGTCGTGCACGTTGTCGGCGATGGGGTTCGAGTAGCCGCCCACGATCTCGGATCCGAGGTCGGGGGTGATGTTGCTGGTGGCGGCCCCGGCCCTGAGCCCCCCCTCGCCGCGGACGAGTCCGGGGAGGGAAAGGAGGCAGAGGCAGGCGGAGAGGATGGCGGATCGGATCTTCATGGCAGGGAAGGGGGGAATCATGGTTGCAGGGATTGTTCGGCCAGGCCGAGCAGGGCCTCCATCATCTTGACGCTGGCCTGGGGTTCGAAGTGGCTGGCGCCGGGCCAGGTTTCGTAGCCGCCCAGCTCAAAATGGCGCGGCGTGGGCAGATAGCCGTTGTAGCCGTGGGCCAGGGAGATCATGAAGGGGTGCTTCAGGGGGCTGCGCTCCTTGAACTC
>CAYMMC010000045.1:0-11582 GCA_964391125.1 uncultured Akkermansia sp. | reverse complement strand
TCCGAATCTGCCCGGCCCCACCGATCCGACGCCGCCCGGAGCGCCGACGCCCCCCGATCCCTCGGAGCCGGACTACCTCGGCCTGCTGCCCGACGACCGGGCCTACGACGACTGGCTCCGCGACCTCGAGAAGGAATTCTCCGGCTCCGGCGAATTCGAAATCCGCTACGAGAACTTCGGGCAATACGGACCGCGCGGCGAAAGCACCTTCCTCCTCGACCCGCTCCGCTGACCGCGATCTTCGCGATCGGCGGCCGCCTCACGCCATCCGCTTCTCCGCGTTGAAGCCGAGGCAGAACAGCCCCGACACCACGAAGGCCAGGGCGCAGAAGATCAGTCCCTCGCTCCAGTCGCCGTTGCGGTCGAGGGACTTGATCACCACCGGCAGCACCCAGATCCCCACGGCCGCGCCCATGTTGCCCCACATGTTGGCCCAGCCGAACAGCGGAGGCGTGTGCTTCCCGCACATCTCCTGAAGGCCGGCCCAGAGGGCGGGCAGGCCGAAGTCCGTCGAAAAGGCGGCCAGGCCGAACACGACCATCAAGGCCCAGGGGTTGTCGAAGGCCATGGCCACGACGAAGAAGAGCGCCGCGAGGAAGCGCGAGCCCGCCAGCGGCACGATGCGCCCCAGCCGCACCCCCCACTTGCGCAGGCAGGCGTCGGTGAAGAAGCCACCCACGATCAGGCCGAGGATGCCGATGGAGAGGGCCAGCGTGTTGATCGTCTCGGCGAGGGACTTCTCGACGCCCTTCACCTCGATGAGATACTTCGACAGGGAGACCGCGAGGAAGGCCCAGCCGAGGTTGGTGAAGAACTGCGCCCCCGAGTTCATCCACAGGCTCCCGTGCGTCAGGGCGAGCCGCCAGGGGAAGACGTAGGCCTTCTTCTCCTCTTCCTCCGCCTCGGGCGGACGTCCCGCCTCCAGCAAGGCGAGCTCGGCCTCGTTCACCTTGGGATGCTCCTTGGGCCGCTCCCGGAAGACCTTCCAGAAGAAGAGGGCGAAGAAGATGCCGGCGGTCCCGTAGATCCATCCCGCCCAGCGCCAGCTTCCGAAGCCGGCGATCACCGTCACCGTCAGCCAGGGCGCCAGCGCCCCGCCGACCCGCCCCCCCAGCGAGACCACGCTGCTGGTGAAGCCGCGCTTCGACCATTCCGACCAGCGCGCGAGGAGGCCGCTGCTGATGGGATAGGCCCCCGCCTCGGCCAGGCCGCAGCCGACCCGGGCGAGCAGCAGCGAGACCGCGCCCGTCGCGAAGCCGGTCAGGACGGTGAAGCCCGACCAGAGCAGGATGTAGCCCGACATCAGGGGGCGGGCTCCGAAGCGCACCGCGAGATAGCCCGCCGGGAGCTGGCCCAGGGCGTAGGCGGCGAAGAAGGCGCCCTTGATCCAGCCGTCCATCAGCAGGTCGAGGGGGATGTCCTCCTTGAAGGAATCCGAATTCATGATCGCCGCCATGCAGATGCGGTCGAGATACATGAGGAAGGCCGCCGCGGTGGTCGCGGCGAGGATCCAGTGGCGGACGGCGGTGGGGCGTTCGGTCATGGCGGTTCGGAAGCGAATCGTGGCGCTCAAGAAGCGCCGCCGCAACTCGGATTTCCCCGCAATGGCGGCAGCCCCGGCGAGCGACCGAGGCGAAACGAAGCCGGACCGCCGCCCCCCCGTCGAGCACATCCCGCCGAAAGGCCGGAAAACGGCAAGATGCGACGGGCTCTATTCGAACAAGGGCCATGGAATGGCTGCGAAGCACGGAAGTCTGCGTCCGGAGATGGCGGAGGCGAAGAGGCCCGAAAAGGCGGAGGCGCTTCCTCCCGGAAGCTTGTTCATCCAGCCCCCTCCCGAACCGCCCTTCGACATCCACACGATGGAGCCCATCGAAGTTCCGCCGCAGGCCATCTGGAGGAACGACTTCGAGGAGTTCGGAGCGGATCGGTGGACGGAGGGCGAACCCGCCTGGACCGCGCCCGAACTCGACCTCGGCGACGGACTCCGTCTCGCTCTCGGCTCGCCCGATCCCTTCCCTGAGGGGGGGCGGGTCGTCGCCGCGATGCGGTTGACCTCCTCTTCAATCCGAGGCAGACTCGGGTTCACACCTCTCGCACGCCTTCGACCACCGTCCAGAAAGGTTGTCCCCGGAACCCATCCTCCCGTGTATTTCCTTCCCTCCCTACTTCACGCCTCCGCCTTCTCTGCCCTTGACGCCTTGCGAACAAAGTGTTCGAATGAACCATGATTGCAATTACCAATCCTGCTCCCCCACGCGAGCCCGGTGTCGTTTACACGAAGCCGTGGATGGTCGAGTTGGTCCTCGACCTGGCGGGCTACCTCCCCGAACAGCGCTTGGCGGAGAAGGTCGCCATGGAGCCTTCGGCTGGTGACGGCGCGTTCCTCCGCGGGATGGTCCGAAGATTGGTGGAATCCTGCCAACGCCACGGTCTACCGTTGCAGCGCGCCAAGCACGCGATTCAGGCCTTCGAAATCGATCCCGCCGCGGCGGAGCGAGCGAGGAATGTGGTCCTCGAAGCACTCTCGGAGTGGGACGTTCCCGCAGACACGGCGACCGACCTGGCCCGACACTGGATCCGGGTCGACGACTTCCTGGAAGGCTCGCTTTGCTTTCCCATCGCCGATTTCGTGATTGGGAATCCACCCTATATTCGCCTGGAGGAAATCCCCGCCGACAAGGTGGCGATGTACCGGAACGGATTCAGCGCGATGCGCGGTCGGGCGGACATCTACGTCGCATTCTATCAAGCCGCCCTCTATCAGCTCAAGGCCGGCGGGGTCTGCGCCTACATCTGCGCCGACCGCTGGATGCTCAACGACTACGGCAGCGCCTTGCGGGGCTTTATCACGGGAGAGGGCTACAGCGTCCGCCAGATCATCGAAGCCCACGACGTCCCCGCCTTCGACGAAGGGGTTTCCGCATACCCGGCCGTCACGGTCATCGCTCGCGAGGCGCAAGGTCCGGTCGTCGTGGCAAAAGCCTTGCCAGGCATCGAAGAGGTCGAGACCGCGAGGCTTGTGCGAAGTCTTGCCGAAGCCCGTTCCTCCTCCGTCCTGCGAGTCGCCCGCTTTGCCGATTGGTTTCGGGGCACCGAGCCTTGGCCCTGCTCGTCCCCGGAAGCTTTGGCCCTGCTCAAGCATCTGGAGGCCAATTGTCTACCGCTCGAATGCAAAAGCACGGGAACCAAGATCGGCATCGGTGTCGCCACCGGTGCCGACCGCGTTTTCATCTCCCCGTCCAAGCCTCCGATCGAGCCTGACCGCATCCTGCCACTCGCACTCGCCTCAGACCTCAGCGGTGGAGAAGTCGAGTGGTCGGGGCACTACTTGGCCAATCCGTGGAATGAGCGAGGACTGGTGGATCTGGACCGGTACCGAGGGTTTGCATCCCACCTCGCGCCCCATTACGATCAACTCGCCGGCAGACACACGGCGAAGAAGGACAAGCCGACCCACTGGCACAAGACCATCGACCGGGTGAACCTCAACCTCTTCCACAAGGAGAAACTCTACATCGCCGACATCAAGGATAGACTCTTGCCAGCACTCGATCGTGGCAAAACCTATCCCCATCACAACCTCTACTGGATCACCTCCGAGACATGGGACCTTCGCGTTCTCGGTGGCTTGCTCATGTCCGCCGTAGGTGAGTTTTTCATCCAGTGCTACGGCGTTCGCATGCGCGGAGGTTATCTGCGGTTTCAAGCCCAATACCTCCGCCGGATCAGGGTTCCGAATCCCGATGAACTGGAAGAAAATGTGAAAAGTGATCTTCGGAGAGCGTTTGAACTGCAAGACCGCGAACTGGCCACCCGCACTGCTTTCAAAGCATACGGAATCACCGCCCTGCCAATTTGAAAGCGGCGAACCACCTGACTCTCCACGGCACTCAATCTGGCGAACTACCAAAAGAAAGCGGTGGAATCCGTAAAAGCCTTCTGGGGCAACCGAGAAGCCGCACGTCAGAAACAAATTGCGGCTGGAAAGATTGATGCGGGAAGCCGCGGGGCCGTGACAGCGGGCAAGAACATGGATGGCTTCGCCGAATTAATGATCGATTTGGTGAACGCCGATGGACTTGCGAACGCCACAATCATCCGCGACGGACGAATCCCGCTCACACTACCTGGCTATTTTCGGCCTACCAAAAGTTGGGATCTGTTGGTGCTGCGGGAGAATCGCCTGATTGCGGCGCTGGAATTGAAATCCCAAGTCGGCTCCTTCGGAAACAACTTCAACAACCGGACCGAGGAGGCGATTGGCACTGCTCACGATTTCTGGACCGCCTTCCGTGAAGGCTCGTTTGGCGACTTGACTCGTCCCTTTGTGGGGTGGCTGATGCTGGTCGAAGACGCGCCGAACTCCCGGAAGCCCGTCCGAGATCGAAGCCTCCACTTCCCGATCAGAGCTGAATTTCAAAGTGCTTCCTATATTGATCGATACCACTTGCTCTGCAAGAAACTCATCCAAGAGCAGCTTTACACCGCAACTGCGGTACTGGCGTCGCCGCAGGCAGCCATTGCAACCGGCGAGTTCCTCGACGTCAGCGATGCAACCAGCCTCAAGAACTTCGTCGCCAGCTTCGCCGGTCATATTGCCGCCGAAGCCGCTCGTTGAATGTGCTGCCTAATAGGGGCGGGCAACTGCGCTTGCCGTCCGGCCCGGCGCCCATGGCAACAAGGGCGGCGCAGTCGGCGAGAACCCCACCATGCCGAACCTGGCTACGGCATCGTCGAGATCGACAACCACCACGCGGAATCGAGCGGAGCGGAGGCAGCCGCCGCAGGCTGCCCGCCCGCAGGCCCCGGGTCCCGCCGCGCCAGTCCCCTCTGAGCGGCAAGCTCGACCTCTCGGCGGACTTGCAGGACGGCAGCCTCCCCGGCTACATCGACCACGCCCTCGCCCTGGTGGACCAGGCCCACGACGAGGGCGGCCTCGCCCCCATCCCCATGGTGCGCGACGGCGATCCCCGCCGCGAGGCCCACTACGACCCCGGCCGCAACCGCATCGGCATCCGCCTCGACACCAAGTATCCCATCAGCACCACCCTCCACGAGGTGGGGCACTGGATCGACTACCGGGCCACCGGCCACACCAGAAACGGCATCCACATGCCGGGCTGTCTCCGCCCCAACTCGTGGTCGGAAAAGCTCGTCGCGCAGCTCCGGGAGATGCCCACCCTCAAGGCCCTCGCCGCCGAGACCCGCCTCGACGACGAAGGCAAGGGCTACCTGCTCGACGACGCCGAGATCCTCGCCCGCGCCTACGTGCAGTTCGTCGCGAGGGCGACCGGCGACGCCTCCCTCCGCGCCGAGCTCGACGGATGGCGTCGGGCGAACCCCTACACCGCCTTTACCAGGGCCGCGGAGGCCAGTATCAGGAAGGCGATGCGCGAAGGCCTGAAGCAACTCGGTTGGAAACCATGATCATCAACAGCACCTACACCTACGCCTCCCTGCTCAACGCCATGCGCGAGGCCTTCGAGAACGGCGTCGACTTCGACCGCCGCGCCTGGTGGGACCGGCAGATACTCTCCCTCCGCCACTACCACAGGAACCCCATCCCCGAGGGCGGCGAGGACTACCCCTACGACGAGGACGGCGGCTGGCTGCCCGGCAAGGAATGGCTGCAAGAGATCGAGGACGGCCAGGAACCTGAAAACCTGAAAACCTGAAAACCTGAAAACCTGAAAACCTGAAAACCTGAACTTTGAACTTTTGAACCTTGAACTTTAAACCGCGCGAAGCGCCCCGATGAAACCCGCCCTCCGCGTCACCCGCGACACCCTCTCCCCCTCCCTCCGGCGGATGGCCGCGAAGGTGCGCGACCGCAAGCCCATCCTCGAGACCATGGGCAAACACACCGTGCAGCACGCCAAGCGCGCCTTCAACGAGCCCGGCCTGCGGCCCGCGTCCTGGCCGGCGCTCCACTCGGGGCGGCCCGCCACCCTGCGGAAGAACAACGTCCTCGCCCGCTCTCCCCGCGTCGTCACCGTCTCCGACGGCGCGGCCATCGTCGGCAGCGACCGCAAGTATGCCGCGATCCACCAGCTGGGCGGCCGCACCCCCGCCCGCACCATTCGCTTCGCTCCGGTGTTGGAGGCGTGACTGCCAGCCGGTCCCCGCCTCTTTCCCGTCGCCCCCACGGCCGTCACCAGCGAAGACGAAACAGAAGGCTTCCACGAAGAAGCCCAAACTGAAATCAACCCCAAAAGAGGAGGCAATCGTCATGGCACGCCCAGCAGTAAAAGAGGAGTTCACCCCACGAAACGCGCCCCCGGCCCAGCCGCCGCAGATGGCTGGCGGATTCTCCATGCCGGATGCGCTGGGGCATCGATGCGCTTCCGCCTCATCGGAGCCGACGGTCCGTCGATCCGCTGCGAGATCCGCCGCCGCCACGCGCCGCTCGGACCACCCGAAAGCGTCCGTCTCGTCTCCGCCGCCGCGGCCAAAGGCGAGTCGCCTCCGATCCCGACGGCTTGGGACTTGAAACGAAAAATTCGAAACTCAGCCGCGAAGCGGCGCCTCCCCGCCCCCGCCCTCCGTCGCGCGTGTGACGGGCTTTTCCTTTGACGGGTTTGGAATCCTCTTTAGGGTAGCCTTCCGCTCCCTACTGCGGGGCGCCGATCTCCGGGGCCGCTCCAGGGTGTGTCCCCTCTTCACAGAACTACGCTAATCCCACACCTATGGCCTCCTACGGAATCAACGGCTTCGGCCGCATCGGGCGCATGGTCCTTCGCGCCATGTCCGACGAACAGCTCAAAAACGTCGTCGCGATCAACGACCTCACCGACAACAAGACGCTCGCCCACCTGCTCAAGTACGACTCCACCTCGGGCCGCTACGACGGCACGGTCGAATACGACGACGAATCGATCACCGTGAACGGCCATCGCATCCTCGCGACGGCCGAGCGCGATCCCGCCAAGCTCGATTGGGCCGGAAAGGGCGTCTCGGTCGTCCTCGAATCGACCGGCTTCTTCGTGAACCGCGAGGGCGCCGGCAAGCACCTCGAGGCGGGGGCGAAGAAGGTCGTCATCTCCGCCCCGGCGAAGAATCCCGACATCACCTTCTGCATCGGGATCAACTCCGACCTCTACGACGCGGAGAAGCACCACATCATCTCCAACGCGTCCTGCACCACGAACTGCCTCGCGCCGATGGTGAAGATTCTCAACGACGAATTCGGCGTCGAGAAGGGCTTCATGAGCACGATCCACTCCTACACCGGCGACCAGCGCCTGCTCGACGCGCCGCACAGCGACCTGCGCCGCGCCCGCTCCGCCGCGGAGAACATCGTGCCCTCCAGCACCGGGGCGGCCTCCGCCATCGGCCTGGTCATCCCCGAGCTGAACGGCAAGCTGCAGGGCGGCGCCTTCCGCGTCCCCACGCCGACCGGCTCGGTCACCGACTTCACCGCGATCCTCTCGAAGGAAGTCGGCGCGGACGACATCAACGCCGCCTACAAGGCCGCCGCCGAGGGGCCGCTCAAGGGCATCCTCCACTACACCGAGGACCCCATCGTCCTCAAGGACATCGTGGGCGACCCGCATTCCTGCATCCTCGACTCGAAGCTCACCATGTCGCAAGGCAGCTTCGTCAAGGTGGTCGGCTGGTACGACAACGAATGGGGCTATTCCAACCGCGCCGTCGATGCCATGGAGCTGGTCGGCAAGGGGCTCTGATCCCGCCACAGTCCCCCTCGAGCCATCCGACCCCAGGAAGCGCCCCCGACCGCCCGGTTGGCGGGCGCTTTTTTTCTGCCGACACCACATCCCATCCCGGCAGGCGGAGCGCCCGCCCCACAGGACCTTTTACCTTTCACTTTTCACCTTTTACCCTGAGATGTCCAAGCTCTCCATTCGCGATCTCCAGCCCGCCGGCAAGCGCGTCCTCGTGCGCGTCGACTTCAACGTGCCGCTCGACGACTCCCTCCGCATCACCGACGACACCCGCATCCGGGCGGCCCTGCCCTCCATCGAGCACCTCGCCAAGGCGGGGGCGAAGGTGATCCTCATGTCCCACCTCGGTCGTCCCAAGGGGGCTCCGAATCCGAAATACTCGCTGAAGCCCGCCGCCGACCGTCTCGCCGAGCTCACGGACGCGCCGGTGCATTTCGCCGAGGACTGCGTCGGCGAAAAGGCCGGGGCCGCCGTCGCCGCCCTGAAGGACGGGGAGATCCTCCTTCTCGAGAACGTCCGCTTCCACGCCGGCGAGGAGAAGAACGATCCCGAATTTTCCAGGCGGCTCGCCTCCCTCGGCGACCTCTACGTCAACGACGCCTTCGGCACGGCCCACCGCGCCCACGCCTCCACAGCGGGAGTCACGGAGCATCTCAGCCCCTGCGCCATGGGCTTCCTCGTGGAGAAGGAGCTCGAATACCTCGTCGACAAGCTCGAGGAGCCGGCCCGGCCCTTCGTCGTCATCATGGGCGGCGCCAAGGTCTCGGACAAGATCGAGGTGCTCAACCGCCTCATGGGCAAGGCCGACGCCTTCATCATCGGCGGGGCCATGGCCAACACCTTCCGCCTCGCCCAGGGCCACCAGATCGGGAACAGCCTCGCCGAGCCCGACAAGAGCGACCTCGCCCTCCAAATCCTAGACAAGGCCGAGAAGGGCGGCATCGAGTTCCTCCTCCCCGCCGACACGCGCCACACCGCCGAATTCGCCGACGACGCCCCCACGGAGGTGACCGCCCCCTGGGGCGAAGGCGGGGCGATTCCCGAGGGCCGCGAGGGCATCGACATCGGCGACAGAGCCATCGAGGAGTTCTCCAAAAAGATCGCCGAGGCCGGCACCATCGTCTGGAACGGCCCCATGGGCGTCTTCGAAAAGCGCGGCTTCGACATCGGGACGAAGGCCATCGGCAAGGCCATCGCCGAGAACGCCAAGGCCGTGAAGATCGTCGGCGGCGGCGACTCCGTCACTGCGGCGAACCAGTTCGGCTTCGGCGAGGCGATGGACCACATGTCCACCGGCGGGGGAGCCTCCCTCGAACTCCTCGAGGGCAAGGAGCTCCCCGGCATCGCCGCCCTCGACGAGAAGTGAGGAGCTGGAAGCTAGAAGCAACGCCAAACCAGCCAGGCGGCGATGCTCCTCCGGGTCGGGCTTTCGGAGCCGGATCGTTCGCTCCGCGGTCGTCCCGGGGGCGAGGGCCGGGGACGCCTCACGCCTTCGCCCCCGAGGCCCCCGACGTCGCGATCCGCCAGATCGAGGCGAGAATGAGCCCCGCCCCGATCCATTGCAGGGCGCCGAAGCGCTCGTCGAAGAGGAGCCATCCGCCGAAGGTCGTCGCCACCGGCCAGAGCGTCTGGATCGAGGCGCCGGTGGTCACGTCGAGGCAGCGGTAGCCTTCGTTCATGGCGAGCTGCCCGCAGCCCGCCGCCACGGCGGCGAGGACGAGCAGGGCGAGGCCGGGGCCGTCGAGCGCGGGCAGCGACGGGGCCGCGAGCAGCGCCACGGGGCCGAGGATCCAGAGGCATTGCGCGAGATAGATCGTGCCGATGGAATGCTCCAGCGAGAGCTGCCGCACCAGCACCACCGACCAGGCCGCCAGTCCCGCGCCGAGAAGGGCGACGATCTCGTGGAGCCCGACGGTGAAGCCCGCGCCCGGGCCGTTCGGCCCCACCAGGAGCACGATGCCGCCGAAGGCCGCCGCGAGCCAGAGGAAGCGCCCTGCGGAGGGACGTTCGCCCAGCGAGACCATCGCGATGAGGGAGGCGAAGACGACGTAGGTGTTGCAGATCAGCGTGGCCTTCCCCGCTCCGAGCGAGGGCACGGTCCAGTAGTAGGCGGCGGTGCCGAGGAGACCGGTCAGGCCGCGGAGGACGAGGGAGCGGTCGCGGAAGACCGGGGCGACGCGCACCGGGCGGCGGCCCCGGAAGAAGGCGAGCACGATGAGGACGCCGAGGGCGGCCCGAAAGAGAAGCGCGACCTCGGGTCCGATCCCGGCGTTCTGCCCGAGATGCTTCAGCAGCAGCGTGTTCGCGGTGAAGGCGAGCACGGAGAGGACCATCGCGACGATGCCGCGCGGCATCTCGGAGGCGACGCGGCCTTCGGGCAAGTCGAGGGGAAGGCTGGTCGGCGGTTTCATGCCTGAGACGAAAGGGCCCCCGACAAGGACTCGAGGCCGGTGCCGGAAAACGCGAGGCGAGAGAAGGGCGCGTCGGCGACGGGGGCCTCGGGGCGGGGAGTCAACCGAGGCGGCTCCCTCCCCCGACGAGACCCGCGGCGGGGCGGATCTCGACGGCGCACTGCTTCTCGGAGGAGGGATTCATCGGTGGACGGGACGCAAGATGCGCGAAGGCGGCGCCGAACGCAAGCGGCAGAGCCGGGCTCTCCGGAGCTTCCGCTCCAAGGTCCGTCCGCCCGCCGCTTTCGCCTTGAATTCCGCCCGCCGCTTTCGATACTCCCGCATGTCCCAAACCCGCGTCGCCGAGATCCTGAGCAGCGAAGTTTCCCCCGGCTCCGTCGCCGTGAGGGGCTGGGTGCGCACGAAGCGCGAAGGCAAGGCCTTCTCCTTCCTGGAGGTCAACGACGGGAGCTGCCTCGCCAATCTCCAGGTCGTCGCCGACGCGAGCCTGCCCGAATACGGTGAGGCCGTCGCGCCCGCCCGCACCGGCGCCTCGGTGGAGGTCGAGGGGACGGTGCTGCCCTCGCAGGGGCAAGGCCAGCGCTGGGAGCTGCAGGCGGCCCGGGTGAGGCTGGTCGGCCCCGCGCCGGAGGACTACCCCTTGCAGAAAAAGGGGCATTCCGCCGAGTTCCTGCGCACCATCGCCCACCTGCGCCCCCGCACCAACCTGTTCGGCGCGGTCTTCCGCATCCGCAGCCGCATGGCCTACGCGGTCCATCGCTTCTTCCAGGAGCGGGGCTTCGTCCACGTCCACACGCCCATCGTCACCGCCTCGGACTGCGAGGGCGCGGGGGAGATGTTCCGCGTCGCGACGATGGACGGCGAGCGCTTCCGCACCGGCGCGGAGGAGTTCTTCGGCAAGCCGACCTACCTCACCGTGAGCGGTCAGCTCGAAGGCGAGGCCTTCGCCTGCGCCCTGTCGGACATCTACACCTTCGGCCCGACCTTCCGCGCGGAGAACTCGAACACCTCGCGGCACGCGGCGGAGTTCTGGATGGTCGAGCCGGAGATGGCCTTCTGCGACCTGGAGGGCGACATGGCGCTGGCCGAGGAGATGGTGGCCTTCCTCGTCTCCGAGGCGCTGGAGTCCTGCGCCGAGGATCTCGACTTCTGCAACCGCTTCGTCGACAAGGGCCTGCTCGACCGGCTCCGCTTCGTCCGCGACCGGCCCTTCGAGCGGATCCCCTACACCGAGGCGGTCGAGCTGCTGCTCGCCAGCGGCGAGAAATTCGAGCATCCCGTGGCCTACGGGCGGAATCTCCAGTCCGAGCACGAGCGCTATCTGACCGAGCGTCACTTCCGCTGCCCGGTCACGGTCCACGACTACCCGAAGGAGATCAAACCCTTCTACATGCGCCGGAACGACGACGGGCGGACTGTCGCGGCGATGGACCTGCTCGTGCCCGGGATCGGCGAGATCGTCGGCGGCAGCCCGCGCGAGGAGCGG
>CAYMMC010000044.1:9728-11607 GCA_964391125.1 uncultured Akkermansia sp. | reverse complement strand
CTGTGCTTTAATAAGCGCAAGTTCCACCATGGCCAAGCATCGATTCTACATCCCCGCCGCACGCTGGAATCCGGACCACCTCGTCCTCGAAGGCGAGGAGGCCCACCATTGCCTCGGCGTGATGCGCTGCCGCGAGGGCGACCGCGTCGTCGTCTTCGACGGCGCCGGCGCCGAGGCCGAAGCCGAGATCGCGGAGGCCGGGAGGGATTCCGTGAGGCTGACGGCGAAGCGGGTGGGCTCGACCCCGCGCCCCTCCGCCCCGATCACTCTGGGCCAGGCCGTGCCGAAGGGGAAGAACATGGACCTCATCGTCCAGAAGGCGACCGAACTCGGCGTCTCCCGCCTCGTCCCCCTGCTCTCGGAACGCACCGTGGTCCAGCTCGACGGGGAGGATCTGGAGAGGAAGCGCCAGAAATGGCAGCGCGTCGCCGTCGAGGCCTGCAAGCAATGCGGACAGAACTGGGTCCCGGAAGTCGCGGCGCCGACGACGGTCGGAACCTTCGTCCGCCAGGCGACCGATCCCCTCCGCCTCGTCGCCGCGATCGGCCCTGGCTCCCGTTCCCTCAAAGCCATCCTTTCCGACGTCGGCGAGGACACAGGAGACGCCCGCCCCACCGCCGCCACCGTGATGATCGGACCGGAGGGCGACTTCACCCCGGCGGAGATCGCGACCACCCTTTCGCATGGCTTCGTCCCGCTCTCCCTCGGCCCCATCATCCTCCGCAGCGAGACCGCCGCGATCTACGCGCTCAGCATCCTCGGGCACGAGCTCGCGGATGGCTGAGGGCCGACGACCCATCCGGCGAATCGCCAGAGAACCTTGTCGTTTAAATCGGAAGTCCAAATCCCCTTGTCTCTCATTTTCGTCGATTTTCGAGATTCAACCTCCATTGTCGGACACGAATGCCACTCAAACTGATTTGACGATCAAAAAACTTATTTTATTGACGCCTAGCTGCTTTGATGGTCAAATTCAATTGAAAATGTCAATCATCGGACTCGATCTCAGCCAAGCGGTCTCCTATCACGCGGGAGCCTTTCCACCTGACGGAATCGATTTCCAAGCGGTGATGCAACCCCTCCTGGAGGCGACGGCGACCTTGGCCCGTTACGACCAGATGCTCGGTGGGATGCACAACAGCGAGATCCTTCTCGCCCCGCTCCGAAACCAGGAGGCCGTCATCTCCTCGCGAATGGAGGGCACCATCAGCACAATGGACGAGATTTTGCAGTATCAGGCCGAATACGCCGAGGGGGAGGTCGCTGCCGAAGTGCGATCGGAGGTCATCGAGACCATCCTTTACCGAAGGACCCTGAACACGGCTCAAAGGCAGCTCGATCAGGGCTACCCTTTGAGTCCTGCCTTGGTCAAGAGCATCCATCGCCAGCTTCTCTCGTGGGGACGCGGCGCGAGCAAGTCCCCCGGCCAGTTCAAAGAGGAGCAGAACTACATCGGGGACCACGGTTCCCGCGTTATCCGCTTTGTCCCCGTCAGTCCCGAGCAGCTTCCCGGCGGCGTCGAACGCCTCTTCGACTTCATTGGAGCCAGCCGCATGCCCGCGCTGGTGAAGGCCGCCCTCGCCCACGTCGAGTTCGAGGCGCTGCACCCCTTCAAGGATGGGAACGGGCGGGTCGGCCGCATGCTGGTGACGCTCATGCTCTGGCAGTCCGGCACCATCTCCGCCCCTCACTTCTACATCAGCCGCTTCTTCGAAGACAACAAGGACGAATACATCCACCTGATGCGCGAAGTCTCGCGTGCGGGAGCCTGGGAGGACTGGTGCAGCTTCTTCCTCACCGCCGTGGCCCGCCAGGCCGTCGACAACCTCGCCGTCGCCGAGTCCATTCGCAGCCTCTACGAGGAGATGAAGAGCCGCTT
>CAYMMC010000044.1:0-9718 GCA_964391125.1 uncultured Akkermansia sp. | reverse complement strand
TTTCCTCGAAATGGGCGGTGCAGGCCCTCGACTACATCTTCACCTATCCCATTTTCCGCAACAATGGCTTCACCAAGGACAGCGGCATCCCTGCGGCGACGGCGGCCCGCTTCACTCGCATCCTCCTCGACCAGGGACTGCTGCAAACCGTGAGGCCCGCCGCCGGCCGCCGACCCGCGACCTATCGGTTCGAGCCGCTCATGGAGCGCGTCCGTGTTTGATCCCTCTTCTGCTCCGGTTCCATCGGCGCCTTTCCCCGGCACCGGCCGGAAAGGATCCGTCGGTGGTTTTTTGCCGCTCTCCAGCCTATGATTACAAACCCCAGGAACGTTTGTAGTCGAAAGAGGCTCCGCCTCGTGATGAAATGGCCCCGTTCCCGGACCGGGTTCCCCATCTTCCCTCCGGCCCTATCCTCCTCGCCATCATGGAAACGCTCGAAACCCTCTGCGTCGCCCTCGGATTCGCCACCCTCGCGGGCCTGAACCTCTATCTGGTCGTCTTCGTCACCGGCTTGGCCATCAGCCAGGGCTGGGTCGACGTCTCCTCGACCTACCCCGACCTGCTGGTCCTCGGCGATCCGCTGGTTCTCGCCGCCGCGGGGATCTTCTTCTGCATGGAGTTCTTCTCCGACAAGGTGCCCTGGGTCGATTCGCTCTGGGACTCCGTCCACACTCTGATCCGTCCCGTCGGCGGCGCCCTGCTCGCCATCCAGACCCTCGGCCCCGCCGACCCCGCCTTCGAAGTCGTCGTCGGGCTGCTCGCCGGCGGCACCACCCTGGTGGCCCACGGCTTCAAGTCCGGCACCCGCCTCGCCCTCAACGCCTCGCCCGAGCCGGTCAGCAACGTCCTCGCCAGCGTCTCCGAGGACGTCGCCGTGCTCGGCGGCCTCGCCCTGATGGGCATCAATCCCGTCCTCGCGGCGATCCTCTTCCTGGCCTTCCTCGGCCTCAGCCTCTACCTCGCCCCGAAATGCTTCCGCCGGAGCAAGGCCTTCCTCTGGCTCCTCTCGCGCAAGGCGCTCTCGTTCGTCTCCCGGCCCGACGAGGAGAAGCTGCTCTACGGCGGCCTCGGCTCTTCCGAGCACCAGACGCTCGGCGCCGCCCTCGGCGGGCGCAAGGCCGATCCCGAATGGTCCGCCGAGGTCCTCGTGGTCGGCGCGAAGCGCTTCCCCGGCTTCACCCCGGCGACCTTCGGGCGCGTCGTCGCCGAGTCGAGCCGGCCCGGCCACCTCCACTTCGTCGGCCGCCGCTGGTGGCGCCACTACCACGCCGACCTGGCCCTGGAGGGGCTGGAAATCACCCAGGAGCACCGCTTCCTCGGCGAGGACGTCGTCCTCTACGATCTCGCCGGCGTCCGCAAGCTCGTGCTCAGGCTCCCCTCCGGCCACGCGGCCCTCGCCAACCGCGTCGTCGAGAGCCTGCTCTCCCGCAGCGGCGACGCCCGTCCCTCGCGCGCCCTGACGCCCGCCGATCTCTCCCCCCTGCCCTCCGGTCGCACGGGACTCGCGGAAGCCGACGGTGGAAACGGCCCTGGAGCGGAGGCGGCGCGGACCGTCTGACCCGGCCACGGGCCGTCAGCCCGTCCAAAGCACGCCGATGCGCTCCTGCAGCCGGTCGGCCCAGCGCTCCTTGTAGGGCGAATGCATGCCCAGGTCGTATTCGACGATGCCTTCGGCGGCGCAGCGGCGGAGGTTCTCGAGCTGGAGGAGGTTGCCGAGGCCGAGGTCGCGGACCTCTTCGGCGTAGCTCATCTGGAGCCCCCGGTAGCTCGTGCCGAGGACTCCGCCGAAGATATGGGCGAGATCGACGCCGTCCCGGCGGGCGAAGAGGAGGCGGAGCGCGCCCCGGGCGTGGAGGTCGAGGAAGAGGGCGCGGTAGAAGGCGGCGAACTCGGGCATCTGGAAGATATCCGAGCCCTCGCGCCATTTGTAGCTGCGGCGCTGGATCCCGAGGAGGCGGGCGAGGGAGCGCTCGGGGGCGTCGCGCGAGGCGTCGTCGATCTCGATGTCCGAAGCCTCCTGCCCGACGGCGCGGAGACTGCGGCGGAATTTCCTGGAGCGCCGGGCCAGCCAGGCCTCGACGCCCTCGACCAGGTCGATGAGCATCACGTCGGTCCCCGGATAGACGCGCAGTCCGTCGCCGCAGCGCCCCCGAGCCTCGACGGCCCGGTGGATCGCGCCGTCGCGGGCCAGTCCGCCTAGGAAGAAGGCGAGGGGGCGCTGCCGGCGGGCCCGCTCCTCGCGGACGGCGTCGAGCAGAAGGGCGGCGGCGGCCTCCGGCTCGCCGACGAGGGGGCATCCGAACATCCAGGCGGCCTCGAGCGGCAGGAAGACGCCGGGCTGCTCCCGTTCGGCGAAGAGGAGCCAAGCGCCGTCCCGCTCGGCGACCAGCGCGCGCGCACCCCCGATGGCGGGGTGCAGATGCCCATGGGCGGCGAGCTGCCACGGCGCGGCGGAGCAGAAGGCGGAGATGCCCGGAGTCGCGAGCGCGGCGGCGACCTGCTCGTCGGCGCGGTCCCGGAGCTCTTCGAGGCCGAGCCGGTTCATGGCGGACGTGCGCGGCGGGATCTCAGGGATTGAGAAAGGCGCGGATGACCCGGCCGTCGCGGCTCAGGACCATGATCGAAGTCTTGTTCTGCGGGATCGACCCGAGGAGGTCGTGGAAGGTCGCGACGTCGGTGACGGCGTCCTGGTTGATGCGATGGATGAGGTCGCCCGGCTGGAAGCGCCGCGCCGCCTGGCTTCCGGCCTTCACGTCGGTGATGACGATGGCGGCGACGGTCTCGGGCAGGCCCAGCGCCTCGCGCTGCGGCACGTCGAGGTTGGCGACGGAGATGCCGAGGGCCTCGGCGATGGCCTGGCCGTTCGCGGCGATGTCGGAGCGCAGCTTCAGGGTGTTCGTCTCCGACTTGGCGCTGACCTCCACCGCCGTCTCGAGGGGCTGGCCTTTCCGGAGAATGCCGAGGTCGGCGACCTCGCCGGCTTTCTTCGCGCGGATGCGGGAGAGGGCCTCCTCGGCGTTGCGGACGGTCTTGCCGTCGAACCTCGCGATGATGTCGCCGGGCTTCAGCCCCGCCTCCTCGGCCGGCGACCCCTTGGTGACGTCGGTGACGAGGGCGCCCTGGGTGCTGGAGAGTCCGAAGGCGATGGCGTGGTTCCGCGAGAGGTTGTCGACCTCGATCCCGATGTAGCCCCGGATGAGGGGGCGGCCGTGGACGATGGCCTCGAAGACCTCCCTGGCCTCGTTCGCGGGGATGGCGAGCCCGATCCCCTGCCAGACGCGCACGTCCTGCTGACTGGTGAAGACGGCGACGTTGATCCCGATGATCTCGCCGCGGACGTTGACGAGGGGGCCGCCGCAGTTTCCCGGGTTGATGACGGCGTCGGTCTGGAAATACTCGTTCGACCCGTCGTTGAGCTCGCGCTGCTTCGCGCTGACGATCCCCTGCGTCACGTTTTCGCTGAGGCCGAAGGGATTGCCTACGGCGAGGACCATCTCGCCGACGCGGACGGCGTCGGAATCGCCGAAGGCGAGCGGGCGCAGCGCGGGCAGGGCCCCGCCCTCGGGGGCTTTCAACTGGAGCACCGCGATGTCGACGTTCGGCTCGCTGCCGACCCATTCGGCGTCGTACTGGCTGCCGTCGTGGAGGGTCACGCGGATGGCGTCGACCCCGGCGACGACGTGGTGGTTCGTCACGATGTGGCCCTGCTCGGTGACGACGACGCCCGAGCCGAGCCCGGGCGCGGCGTAGCTCTCGTTCTGACGGTAGCCGAAGAGCCCGAAGGGATCCGTCGGCACGACGCGGGTGACGTTGACGCGGGTCGTGGTGTCGATGCTGACGACCGAGGGGACGACCGCGTCGGTCAGGTCGGAGACGGCGCGGTTGACCTCCCTGAGGACGTCGAGGCTGTTCAGATCGAGGGGCTCGGCGCGGAGCAGGGGTGCGCCGCTCTGGGCGAGGAGGGGTCGCTCGGCGGCGGACGCGGCGGCGGGGGGGCGGCGGCGGAGCAGGTCGAGGAGGCCGTAGCGCTCCTCGTCGGCGAGGAGGGAGAAGTAGAGGCTTCCCGAGAACGCGCCGATGAGGACGACGCCGGTGAGATGGAGGAGGAATCGGGCCATGGGTCGTGGATGCGGTCCGCGCGGGGTCACTCGTTCGCCACTTTAGCCACGGCGGGGAAAGACTCCACCAATCTTTGGTCGTCCGGGGCGAGGTCGTTGACGGGCACGGTCCAGCGCTGGCCCGAGGCGTCGACGAGGACGGCGTGGGTGGCGTCGCGCTCGACGAACTTGGCGAAGATCAGCTTGCCGAGGTAGTTGGACCAGTCGCGGTAGCCGCTCGCGGCGAGCCTGGCCTTCTGCGTCCCGATCGACTCCAGGACGGGGCGGCAGGCGGCGACGAGCTGGTTGAAGTAGTCGACGGGGCGCCCCGTGCGGTAGCCGCGGATGCCGCGCGCGACCTCGCCGTTGGGGTTGAAGATGAGGACGTTGGGGTAGCCGCGCACCTTGAACTTCTCCTTGATGCGCCGCAGGGCGTCGGGGGCGTCGGTGAGATTGCGCGGATAGTTGAGGTAGCAGATGACGAGGTTCTCCTTCACGTAGTCGTTGAAGCTCTTCGTCGAGAAGACCTCCTGCGAGAGGGCCATGGCCTGGGTGTTCCAGTCGCCGGTGAAAAGGAGCATCAGCGGGCGCTGCTCGCGCTGGGCGCGGTCGAAGGCGTAGTGGGGGTTGATCTCCCACCAGGCGCTCTCGGGATCGTCGGGGTAGACCTGGGAGCGCTCGGGCAGATCGACCTCGATGATGCGCGCGCCCCTCTGCGTCTCCGAAACGATCGGCCCGGCCGGCAGGGCGACGCCCGGCGCACTGGCGGGGGCGGGCACGGCGACGAGATCCGAGGCGGACGGCGGCGGCGCAGGCGCCGCAGGGGCTGGGGCGGAGGACGGCATCGCCTCCTCGGCGGGTCCGGGCGCGAATTCGTCCGCCTCCGCCTTCGGGAGGGGCGCCGCGACCTGCATGGAGCCCAGATCCTGCTGCGCCGCGAGCGGGGCCGCCGCGGCAAGCAGCATCGCCGCCGCGAGCGAGGCGGGAGTTCGAGCCAATGTGGGGCCGTCCATGTTCATCCGGCGATTCGGTGCGCCGGTAACAAAGCACGGATTTCGAGGATGGGGAAATCGACATTCGCCGGGTTCCGCCAAGGCGCGCCCCCTCTCCGACCGGACGCGGCGCCCGGTTCCGCCACGTCCGCCGAACGCGAACCGCGTTCCGCCGCTCCCTTGGACAGGCTTCTTTCCGCGATTGGCATCGGGCGGAATACCGCCGATCTTCCCCTTCCTCCACTCCCATGAATCCGACCCTCGACCGACGCCAGTTCCTCCGCAGCAGCTCCGCCCTGATCGCCCTGCCCGCGCTGGAGGCCTTCGGGGGGGTGGGCTCCGCAGTCGCGGCCGCCGGCGACGGCCCGAAGAACTTCGTCGCCGTCGGCGCCTACCTCGGGTGGCACCAGCCGGGCTTCTTCCCCGCGACGGCGGGCGAGGACTACGCCATGCCGGACACCCTCGCCCCGATCGCCCCCCACCGGGACCGCTTCACCATCTTCTCGGGCCTCGACCACCGCGCCCCCAACGGCCACGGGGCTTGGTCGAACTTCCTCTGCGGCAACGCGCCGGGGGCCTACTCGCTCGACCAGCAGATCGCGGACCGGATCGGCGGCGGGACGCGCTTCGCCTCCATCGAGCTGGCCACGGGCGCCGGCGAAGGGGCCAAGTCCATGAGCTTCACCCGGCAGGGCATGGGACTCCCCACCATCCTGCGCCCCAGCGTGCTCTACCGGCAGCTCTTCGCCTCCGCGGCGGACCGCGAACGCACCGAATACCTGCTGAAAAGCGGCCGGAGCTCCCTCGACAGCGTGCTCGAGGACGCGAAGCGTCTCCAGGCCGGGCTGCCGCAGCGCGACCGGGCGAAGCTCGACGAGTTCTTCGACTCCTTCCGCAGCGTGGAGCAGAAGATGGGCCGCCAACTGGCCTCGCTCGACCGGCCGCTCCCCGACCCGGGCTACCGGCTCCCCGGCTACGACCCCATCACCCCGAATCTCCAGATGGAGGCTGGCGCCATCATGTACGACCTCATGGTCCTGGCCCTGGAGACCGGTTCCACCCGCGTCCTCAGCCTGTTCCTCGACGGGCTCGGGCAAGTGTTCGCCATCGACGGCGAGGTGCTGAAGGCCGGCTACCACGCCCTTTCCCACCACGGCAACGATCCCGAGATGATCCGCGACCTGCTCGCCATCGAACGCGCCCACATGGAATGCTTCGCCGGCTTTCTCCGGCAGCTCGCCGAGAGGAAAAACCCCGAAGGAAAGTCCCTCCTCGACGACACCGTGGTGCTGCTCGGGACGGGGATGGGCGACGCGAGCCGCCACAGCAACGCCAACCTGCCCACTCTCGTCGCCGGCGGCGGCTTCAGGCACGGGCGCCACGTCGCCATCGATCGCAAGGCGGAGAGCGCCCCGCTGCTGGGCGACCTCTACGTCACCCTGATGCAGCGGCTCGGCGTGGAGTCGGACGCCTTCTCCAACGCCTCGCGCAACCTCAACCACCTGTTCTCGTGATCTCGCTCCTGGTTCGGATCCGCGCCCTGGCGGGACTTCTCTGCCTGGCCTCGCCGATGCCGGAGGCGGCGGAGAAAAGCACCACCCCCATCCCCGACGGGGTGGACGGCATCCTCGAGCGGCGCTGCCTGCAATGCCACGACTCCCTCGTGGCGAAGGGAGGCGTCGACCTCGACCTGGCCGAGATCGACTGGAGCGCGGAGGACGGCGGCCAGCTCTGGGAAAAGGCCTACAATGTGCTCGCCCATCGGCAGATGCCTCCTTTCGACGAGCCCCAGCCCTCCGAAGAGGAGAGAGCCGCCCTGCTCGATTTCCTCCACGGGCAGCTCTCCCGCCACACTCCCGTCGGGGGCACCCTGCCGCGGCGCCTCAACCGGCTCGAATACCGCAACTCCATCCGCACCGCCTTCCGGATGAACGGCTTCGAGCTGCCTCCGGGATTTCCGCGCGACGCCCGCGAGCAGGGCTTCGACACCGTCGCCGAAGCCCTCGTCCTCTCCCCTCCCCTGCTCGAAGCCTACCAGGACGTCGCCCGGCAGGTCGCCGACGAACTCTTCCCGCCGGCCAGGGAGCAGCCCCCGTCGACTCTGCGGACCGCCGGGGTCGAGGACTTGGTCCTGAGCTTCTCCGCCGCGACCCTGCACGGCGACGCGCTGCGCCTCGCCTCGCGCAGCCTCGACATCATGCGCAGCAGCACCTGGCCGAGCAAGATCGAGATCGACGCCTCGGGCGTCTACCGCATCTCCGTGAGCGCCTCGGCCTTCCGCCCCAAGGAGGGCGGACCGATGAAGCTGGAAATCCGCGCCCGCGACGTCGCCGCGAGCGACCGTTCCCGAGCGACCGCCTTCCGTCTTCTGAAGGAGGTCGAGGTCGCCGCCGAGACGCCCCGGACCTTCGTCTTCGAGGCCGAGCTCCACGAAGGGCAGACCCCCTTGTTCCGCTGGAGCAACGCCGAGCTCGACCACGAGGCCGAGGCCTTCGCCGCCCTGCTGGAGCGCCATTTCCAGGATCGGCGCTTCCTCGCCGCCTGGCAGGAGATGATCTTCCCCGGCGATCCCCGCAAGCGAGTCTCGGTGACGCCCCTGCGCGGGCGGAACGGGTGGGACATCTTCCAGCGGCATTACCGCGACCCCAATCTCAACCTGGAGGACGCCACGCCCGACTCCCGCTACACCAAGGCCTCCCTCGACATGGCCAGGACCCTCGGAACCGCCCGGGAGCTCGGCGACACCCTGAGCTATTTCTACCACGAGAAAGGCCCCGCCCTGCAGCTCCACGGCGTGACGGTGGAGGGTCCTCTGCGTCTCGTCGACGGGCCCCGGGACCGCGCCCGCCGCAAGTGGCGCGAGTGGAGCTTCGGCGCGCGCAAGGACGGGGAAAGCGACGAGGCCTTCGCCGACCGCGGTCTGCGCACCTACCTGCCGCGCCTGTTCCGCCGCCCCGTCGACGACGCGACCCGCCGCCACTATCTCGACATCGCCAAGCGCCATTGGGACGCCGGGCACCGCTTCGAGGAGGGCATGCACCTGCTCGTCCGCAGCACCCTCGTCTCCCCCCGCTTCCTCTACCGCGAGACCCGTCCGGGCGAGCTGGACCAGCACGACCTCGCCAGCCGGCTCGCCTACTTCCTCACCCGCCATCCGCCCACCGTCGCCATCGTCCACCAGGCGCGGGCCGGAGAGCTCGCCGACCCCGCCGCCTACCGTGCCGCGGTCGAGGAGCTGCTGCCCCGATCCCCCGGCGCCCCCATGATCCGCGACTTCACCGAGCAATGGCTCGACACCCGACTCCTGCCGGAAATCATGCCCGACGAACGGCTCGGCTTCACCCCCGACGAGGTCGGCATCGCCAAGGCCGAGGTCGAGCATTTCTTCTTCGCCCTGCTCGCGGAGAACCGCCCCCTCTCCGACTTCATCGATCCGGATTTCCTCACCACGTCGAAGCGCTTCGCCCGGGAGAACTACGGACAGACCTACCCCGGAGACAAAGGCGGCAATCCCCGGGCCGCCTACACCGCCGCCGACCGCAAGATCGAGCGCCTCCCCATCGCCAGGGGCGGGGTGCGGGGCGGGCTGCTGGGCCAGGCCGCCATCCTGATGGCCACCGCCAACGGCGTCGACACCCAGCCCGTCCTGCGCGGGGTCTGGGTGCTGGAGAACCTCCTCGGCGTCCCCCTGCCGCCCGTGCCCTCGGACGTGCCGGCCCTGACCCCGGACGTGCGCGGCGCGACCACGCCCCGGGAGATCATCGACGCCCACACCCGCTCCGCCGACTGCCGCGGCTGCCACCGCCACATCGACCCGGTCGGATTCGTCCTGGAGAACTTCGACCCCGTCGGCGGATGGCGCGACCAATGGCCCGGCACCGGCGTCGAGATCGACCCCTCCGGCACGATGCCCGACGGAACCGAGATCCGCGACTACCGGGACCTGAAGCGCTGGATCGTCGAGAACATCGACACCTTCTCCCGATGCCTCGCGGAAAAGCTCGCCATCTACGCCACCGGCCGCATCCCCAGCTACGCCGAAAAGCAGGAGCTCAAGCGCATCGTCGCGGACTTGGAAAAGAGCGGAGGCGGCTTCCGCGATCTCGTCGTCGCCCTGACGGAAAGCAGGACGTTCCGGACCCGGTGAGCGGAGCGGGACGCGCAGGCGACGGGTCCGGGGTGAAGGAATTTGTTACATCGCCACCGCGTTCCGTCCGAACCGCGGCCAAGGAAGCCGGAGCCCTCCGCTCGGAACCCGGAGCGTCACGCCAAGGCCGGGACGCCCAGGATCGCCCGCGCCCGCGCCTGGTTCGCCAGGGCCTCCTCCAAGGTCGGCGCGGTGAAGGTGAGATGCCCCATTTTCCTTCCCCGCCGGGCTTCGCGCTTGCCGTAGAGATGCAGATGGGAGCCGGGCAGGGCGAGCACGGCGGGCCAGTCCGGGGCGCCCCCGGCGTCCTCCCAGACGTCCCCGAGGAGATTGAGCATCGCGGCGGGGCTGTGGAGCCGGACGCCGCCGGGAGGCAGACCGCAGAGGACGCGGAGCTGCTGCTCGAACTGCGAGGTCTCGCAGGCGTCGATGGTGTGGTGGCCGGAGTTGTGGGGTCGGGGGGCCATCTCGTTCACGAGCAG
>CAYMMC010000043.1:0-11636 GCA_964391125.1 uncultured Akkermansia sp. | reverse complement strand
GTGGTCGGCAGCTCGGTGTGGTGCCAGACGGGCGGGTGGACGCCCTTCCGCCGCCTCGCCTTCCTCGAGCCGGCGGCGATCTGGACCGAGATCAACACCTTCGTCACCCTGCGCCTCTTCAAGCACGGCGAGCTCGTCGAGGAGGCCGTCTCGCGCCTCCCCGGCGCCAACGGGCGGCCCGGTCTACTCGAGCTGCTGCGGCTCTCCGAGGAGGTCGTGCTCCAGCTCCTCTACCTGCCCGACTTCGCCCGCCAGCGCTTCTACTTCCGGCGCGTCCGCATCCCTCCCCTGCTCGGCGTCTATTGGCACCACATCTTCGTGGCCCACTCGATCCAGCGGATGCTCGAGCACCTCGTCGAGGATGGCGAGGCCGCGATCCGCAGCGGGCACGCCGCCATGGCGAAGATCCGGCGCATGCGCGCCCTCGCCTTGCAATGCGGCCTGCCCGAGGAGGACATCGAATACATGGAATGGACCTTCGGCTTGATCGCCCTGGGGAGGGAGTACTTCTTCCGTCCCGGCGACAAGGGCATCCGCGCCCGCCTGGAGAAGGCCAAGAAACGCTACAAGCGCCGCTACCCCCGCGGCAGCCGCTACCGCTACTCGGTGAAGTGCGACTTCAAGCCCTTCAAGCTCGGCAGCCGCTCCATCGGGCTCTGCTTCAAATACCTGGTGCGGCGCAGTCCCGACTACCGCTTCATCGACAAGATCATCGGCCTGCGCCTGCTCTCGCTCGCCTACTTCGTCCTGAAGCGGTCGAGGCCCAAGATCGTGCCGAAGATCGCGCGGAAGAGCGCGATGGGGATCGACGCGGTCTTCAAGTGACCCGGGCGGGCTCCAGCTTGCGGCCGCCGTCGTAGATCCATCCGTTCGCGGGCCGGAGGAGCTGCACGAAGAGCACCGTCGTGAGGAGGAACTCGCGCAATTCCCCCCTCTTCCCCGTGCCCACCGCGAACTCGGTGAAGAGCAGCACCGCGATCCAGGCGACGACGTGCCAGGGGCGCGGCAGCGGCACGCCGAGCCGGTCGATGCGGGAGGCCCAGAGCGGGCTTTTGCGGTGGAGCGCCGGGACGACGAGGAGATAGACGAGCAGGACCACCCCGAGCAGCTTGCTGAAGACCAGCTTGTTGATGCTGTGTCCGCCGACGACGAGGTTGTGCAGGTTCATCTCGCCCTGCTTGTTCCGCTCCGCGAACCATTCGGGCGTCTCCACGGCGAAAATGCGCTGTCCCCAGGAGATCTCCTCCCCGGCGCCGAAGAGGAAGACCGCCGCCGCCAGGACCGTGACGAGCAGAAAGAGCGGCGTGCGGACGCGGCGGAGCCGCCAGGCCCTTCCCAGCATCAGCGCGACGCTGGCGACGAGGGCGGCGACGGTGAGCCATTCGACGAAGCCGTCCTCGACCACGAAGGTCTCGACGAAGTAGTCCGGCGCCGCATGGGAGAGGACGGTGCCGACGACCGCGACGACCGCGGCGAAGGCGAGGATGATCTTTTCGGCTAGGCTCATGGCGCGTCCAGTGAAGCGCCGTCCGCCCCGCTTCGCAACCGCCGATGCGGGGACTCCCTCCAGCGCACCAGGATCGCCACCGAGACGATCACGGACGGCAGGTCGATGAGGCAGTCCCAGAGGTTGGCCGACTCGTGCAGGCGGAGCCCGTAGAGGAGGAGTCCGAAGGCGAGGCCCGCCGCCGCCACGAGGAACCTGCGCCAGAGGCAGTAGCCCGCCAGCAGCAGGGCCGCGGTCGGCAGGGCGTAGCCCCCGAAGTCGGCGTTGTAGAAGTCGGGTGCGCCCGGCACGCCGAGGGAAGCGGGGTAGATCAGGACCGCGCCGAGCACCGCCGGCCAGGCGAGGGTCCGGGCCTCCCTCTTCGAGAGCAGGGACGTTCCCCGGACCGAATGCAGCAGCAGATGCACGAGATAGACCCAGCCGAGCGCCGAGGGATCGCCAAGGATCGCGCGAGTGTGGAAGGCGGGATTCCATTCCCCGGGCAGCAGGGAGAGCATCGCGCCGAGGGCGAAGCCGATCCAAGCGCCGCCCCGCGAGCCGCCCGAGAGCCCCGCCCCCGCCCAGGCGAGCACCGCCACGAGCAGCAGGACATGGCCCATTTCGGACACGACGGTCATCGCGCCCCCCCTTTCTCGGGCAGCCGGTCGCGCCCGATGCTCCAATGTCGGATCTCGCGGCGATTCCAAGTGTAGAGAAGATGCACGCGGCCCTCGCGGTCGGACATCAGCCAGGGATAGGAGTATTCGAGGAATTCGACATCCTTTTCGTCCTCCTCCCGCTCCTCCGTCTCGATGTCGAGGATCCGCTCCCACGGCCCCTCCGGTCCGGGGGCGCGCAGAAGGGCGAGGTTGGCGCGGGAGCCGGGATCGGGATTCGCCGCGAGGAGCAGATCGCCGTCGGCGAGGCGCAGGGCGCTGATGCCCGAGTTGGGATTGGGGACCTCGAGCGGAACGGGAGCCCTCCACCTCGTCCCCTCGCGGCGGCTGAGAAAGATCTTCGCCTCCCTCCCCTCGCCCCGCCGGAGGAAGAGGTCCATCGCGTCCCCGTCCGCCGCGAGCAGCCAAGGCTGGAAGAGGTTGCCCCGGACCGTCGGTCCCCCGCGTCCGAGAACCCGACCGTCGCCGCCGACGCGGAGGAGCTGGGGGAATTTCTTCACCATCTCGTGATAGGCGGGCAGGAGCAGCTCGCCTCCCCCCCCTTCGACGGCGGCGCCGCGGACCAGGGTGCCCAGGTTCAGAAGAGGCGAGGCGACGAGCCGGTTCGCGGATTCGAGAGTCTTGCCGTCCGGCGCGAAGACAAGGCGGTTCACCGAGCTGCCGCTCCAGCCTCCCAGCGACACGCTCACGACGAAAAGGGCGACGCGGCCATCGGGTTCCGCGTGCGCCAGGGGGTTGCCGAGCTTGCGGACCTGCCGGCGCACCCCGTGCGCCACTAGGTCGCGGTCCACCACGAGGCGGGGCGGCCCCCACTCTTCCGCCGAGAAATCCGCCGACCAGATCGCCACGTCCTTGGCTCCTTCGCGCGAGCCGCCAAACCAGAAGGCGCGGATCGTGCCGTCGGGCAGCTCCACCGCCGTCACCGCATGCACGGAGGGCGCAGGCGATCCGACGGAGACGCGACGCGTCGTGGCCTCCAGCCCTGCGGAGGGGAAATCGCGCCCCTGCTCCGGGTCTCCCGGGAGCTCGCGCGGCGACCGGCGCGAGGTCGACTCGAACACCGCCGCAATCCATCCGGCGAGGCAAAGGAGGGCGACGGAAAGGCGGATCATCGACGGGCGGGAGATGCGGCTGGAACGGAGGCGGCTCGGAAGCGGGCCGAGGCGAGGCGGCGGATCGCAGGATGAAGTCCCGGATGCGGGAAGTCAATTCGCCAAGTCTCCGCAATCCACGGCCCCGAAGCCCTCGACCCGAGGATCGCAAGAAACGTGTTTTCTCTTTTTTGCAATTTATACAAAATTCTATTTTCATTTTTGATTTCATTTATTAATCTGACAACTATGAAATTCTTCGGAATTGCAGCCGCCTTGTTTATTCTCATCGCTCCGGTTGGATCCATCGCCCAGTCCGGGGGCGGGCTCGACCGCGCCGAGGCGATCGGCCCTTTCCTCAACGGCGCCCTCCCCTCCAAGTCGCCGCGCCCCTCCACGGGCAGTTGGCGCCTCGTCAACGCCTTCCCCGGCCTGACCTTCATCGACCCGGTCCAGATGCTGCCGGTTCCGTTCTCCAACAGGCTCCTCGTTCTGGAGAAGGCGGGACGGCTGGTCGTCTTCGACAATCGCGAGACCGTCGCGTCGAAGACGGTGCTGATGGATCTCCGCAGCAAGGTGGAGTCCTCGCACGACAGCGGCATGGTCGGCGTGGCCTTCCATCCCGAGTTCGCCTCGCCGGATTCGCCAAACCGCCACTTTCTCTACGTCTACTACCGCTACACGCCCCAGAAGACGGACACGAACCGGGCCTATTGCCGGCTCTCGCGCTTCACCTGGGACCCGGCCACGGACAGCATCGCCCCCTCCTCCGAGTCGATCCTGATCAACCAATACGACCGCCACAACTGGCACAACGGGGGCGGTCTCTTCTTCGGCCTCGACGGCTTCCTCTATCTTTCCGTCGGCGACGAGGGCGGCGCGAACGACCAGTACAACACCGGCCAGCGCATGGATGCCGGACTCCTCGCCGGCGTGCTCCGCATCGACGTGGACCGCGATCCCACCCGGAGCCATCCCATCCGCCGCCAACCGCGCAACCCCACGACGCCGCCTTCGGGTTGGCCGAACAGCTATTCCCAAGGCTACTACATTCCCAACGACAACCCCTGGCAAAGTCCCGACGGCAGTCGGCTCGAGGAATTCTACGCGGTCGGCCTGCGCAGTCCGCACCGCATGACCCAGGACCCCGTCACCGGCGACATCTGGGTCGGCGACGTCGGCCAGGGAACGCAGGAGGAGGTGAGCAAGATCGTGAAGGGCGGCAACTACCAATGGCCCTACCGGGAGGGCAACGCCACGGGGCCGAAGGCCAAACCGGCGAATCTGATCGGCTTCGACGTGCCGCCGGTCCATGCCTACGGGCGCAGCACCGGAGGCTGCGTCATCGGCGGCTACGTCTACCGCGGGGCGCTCCATCCCGAACTCCAGGGGAAATACCTCTTCGGAGATCACAACACGGGCCGGATCTGGTCGCTCGACCCCTCCGGCGCCAGCCCGGCGGTCGCCAGCTTGCTCACCCTGCAGAGCCACGGCCCCGGACCCAAGAGGGGGATGGCATCCTTCGGCCTCGACGCCGTGGGCGAGATCCACGTGCTCAGCCTCGCCGGCACCGATCTCGACGGCGGCCGCATCTACCGACTCGAGAAATCCACCGAAGGCGTGCCCGAGCCGCCCCGCCTGCTCTCGCAGACGACCGCCTTCTCGAACCTGGCCGAGCTGACCCCCTCTCCCGGCCTCATTCCCTACGACGTCATTCAGCCCCTCTGGTCCGACGGATCCGACAAGCGGCGCTGGATCGCCATTCCCAACGACGGTTCGCCGGACTCCCCCGGAGAGCGGATCGGCTGGTCGGAGCAGGGCAACTGGGACTTCCCGAAAGGCACCGTCCTGGTCAAGCATTTCGAAGTGCCGGGCCGCCGCCTTGAAACGCGGTTCTTCCTTCTCGGCGAGGACGGAATCTGGTTCGGCTTCACCTATCGCTGGCGCGAGGACGGGAGCGACGCGGAGCTGCTCCCCGAAGCGCCTCTCGACGAGACCTACACGGTGAACGGCACGACCCGCACCTGGCATTATCCGGGGCGCAACGAATGCGCCTCCTGCCACACCGACGCCGCCGGAAAGGCCCTCGGGCTGAAGACGCACCAGCTCAACCGCGACTTCCACTACGCAAGCACGGGGCGCAGCGCCAACCAGCTCGTCACTCTGAACCGCCTCGGCTTCTTCTCTCCGGCGATCGACGAATCGCGGCTCGCCACGGTCCTGACCGCCCGGAACCAGAACGACCCCGACGCCACCCTGGAGCGCCGCGCCCGGAGCTATCTCGACGCGAACTGCTCCCACTGCCACCAGCCCGCCGCCCCGACCCAGGCCGCCTTCGACGCGCGGCTCGGCACCCCGCCCTGGCACCAGAACCTGATCAACGTCCTCCCCGGAAACGATCTCGGCATCCCCGGAGCCCTCCTCGTCGCGCCGGGGCACATCGAGCTTTCCGCCCTGCATCACCGCGTCGCCTCCACCGCCCCCGGCGCCGCCATGCCGCCCATCGCGAAGGGGCTCGTCGACGAAGAGGGGCTCGAGCTGCTCGCCGACTGGATCGCCAGCCTCGATCCCGCCATCGGTCCGACCGGACCCGCCGCCGGGACGCCGCCGCAGGACCACAGCGCCCCGGTCCTGACCCTGTCGAAGCCGGGAGAATCTCCCGAGGTCGAGGGGGCCTTCACCGCGACGCTGACGGCCAGCGAGCCCATCCTCGGCCTCTCCGCCGACGACTTCGTCGTCGTCAACGGAACGGTCTCGGACCTGAACGGATCGGGCGCGCACTGGACCTTCACCGTCACCCCCGCCGGCGTCGGCGAGGGCTCCGTCGCGATCCCCTCCGACCGCGTCGCCGACGCCCGCGGAAACGCCAATCCCGCCGTCGCCGTCCCGCTCCGCTTCGACTTCCGCCTCCCCGTCGATCCCGACAATCTCCTCAGCAACGGCGGCTTCGAAAGCCAACTCGACGACTGGCACCACGGGCCGTCGGTCGAGGCGGCCGCCACCGCCTATCGGGGCCTTTCCTCCGTCTCCGTCGGCGCATCGACCTGGCTGGTCCGGACCATTCCCGTCGAGGAGCTGGCCGACTACGTCTACAGCGGATGGACCGCGTCCTCCGCCCCGGGCGTCCACGCCGAGGCGGGCCTCACCTTCTGGGACGCGAACGGCGTCTGGATCCACGACCGCATCGCCCCCCTCGCCCCCGGCACGGATTGGGAACGCTTCGAGCTCGCCTTCACCGCCCCGGTCGCGGCCCGCAGCGTCTCCGTCTGGATTCTCAGCGACGCAAGCGGCGGACTCTTCGCCGACGAGCTCTCCGTCGTCCCCGGAGGCGACGGCGAAGAGCGTCCCGCCTACCGCCCCGACCTCTCCAACCGGATCGGCGACGGCGGATTCGAATCCGGCATCGCCCCCTGGGACGCGGGCGGTCCGGTCTCGATCTCCCCGGCGGCCTACCGGGGCGGCCAGGCCGTCCGGCTCGGCCTGGATGGCTTCATCGTCCAAACCCTGCCCGCGACACCGGGGGAGCGGCTTGCCCTGGCCGGCCATTACTTCACCGGCGGAACGGGACGCCTCGAGCTCGGCTTCTCCTTCTGGGGCGGGGACGGCGTCTGGATCACTGACCGCACCCTCGTCCTGGAGGAAACAAGCGGCTACGCGCCCTTCCTCGTGGACACCTCGGTGCCCGAGGACGCCACCACGCTGACGGTCTGGGCTTGGCGCGCCACCGGCGGCGAAGCGACGCTCGACGAGCTCGTCCTCTTCGGCCCCGACGAAGCGGCGCCGCCCATCGGCAACCTCCTCACGAACGGCGGCTTCGAGAACGGCGGCGTCGCCCCCTGGGACACGGGCGGCACCGACGTGCGCCTCGTCGCCGGCGCCCGCAGCGGCGCGAACGCCGCGCGGCTCGCCTCCGACGCCTTCCTCGTGCACAACCGAGCCGCGGGCGAAGGCCGGCTCTTCACCCTCTCGGGCCACTACCGCACCGAAGGCGGAACTCCGGGGGCCCGCGAGGCCGGCTTCTCCTTCTGGAGCGCGACCGGCGCCTGGCTCGGCGACGCCATCGCCGCCCTCGCTCCGACCGGCGACTACCTCGCCTTCTCGGTGGAGGGCACCGCGCCCGCCGGGGCCGCCTCGCTCTCGGCCTGGATCTGGACCGGCGGCGACGGCGGCGGCCTGATCGTCGACGATATCGTCCTCGCGGAGGCCGCTTCGCCGGCTTCCGCCTTGACCGACTCTCCCGAAACCAGCGCCGACGAGATCGAGATCGGGGCCAGCATGGCCCAGATGAGCTTGAAAAGCGGCCGCACCTTGGACCTCGGCGACGCCTCCTCGGACGCCCTTCTGGCGGAGGCCTTCGGAGACGCCGAGAGAGTGGTCGCCTCGGGTTGGACCGCGGACGCCGCCCGCACCGTCCGCTCGACCGGGCCAGGCGGCAGGCGGAAGACCCTCGCCGCCGCGATCGAGGGCCCCGGCATCGTCTCGGCGCGCTGGTCGCTCGACGCCGCCCCCGGCGGCGGCACCCTGAAGCTGCTCGTCGATGGGAGGACCCGCGCCGTCAGCCGCGGCTCGGCGGGCTGGCAGACCGTCGCCGCAACCCTCTCCGCCGCCGGAGCGCACACCGTCGAGTTCCGCTTCGAGCCCGGTCCGGGGGCCGGCTCCGCCGCTCTCGACGACTTCCGCTTCCTCCCCGGCTCCCCGGTCCTGCAGCCCGACCTCGCCATCGGGACCCGGCCCAAGCGCCTCGTGGGCCTCGGCATCCACAACCGCAGCGCCATGCGGCAGAGCGCCTGGGCCACGGCTCGGAGGAGGGCCGTCGCGAAGTTCCACCTGCAATGGCGCAACGCCGCCCCGGCGGTGCGGGACGGAGCCCGCCTCATCGGTCCCGCAGGCAACCGCACCAATCGGACCGCCTATTTCCGGACCTCTCCAAGTCGCAGCAACGCCACCGCCGCGATCGCTCTCGGTCGTCACGAGACGTCGGCCCTCTCCCCCCGTGCCGCCGAGACCTACCAGATGCGGGTGCACGCGGCGGGCCGGACGAAGAAGCGGGGCCGGTTCGCCGGATTCCTCCGCGCCCATTCGCTTCTCGATCCCGCAAGGACGGACGCCGTTCGGGTGCAGACCTTGCCAAAATGAGAGCGGGCGCGGAAAAAGCGCCTCATTCCGCCAGGCGCCGCCGCATGTCCTCCAGCACCGCCGCCTCGAGCGATCCGTAGGACGCCTTCGCGATGGCCTTGGCCGACTCCAGCTCCTCGGGCAGATTGATCCCGTGCTGGCCGGGGCGGGGGCGCTGGTAGAAGTAGAACTTGATCTTCGGCTCCGTGCCCGAAGGGCGCACCGCGAAGGCGCGACCGTCCTCGAGATCGACGAAGACCATCTTCTCCTTCGGGATGGGGTCGCCCTCCTCGTCGACGAAGTCCTCGTTCTCGAAATCGCGGACGCGGGCGACCCTCGTTCCGTCGATCTCGGCCGGCGGATGCTCGATGTAGCTCAGCGCGAGCCGCTGGATCTGGGCCGCGCCCTCGGCGCCGGCGAGCGTCTCCGCGTGCTGCCCCTCCAGGTGGACGCCGTGCCGGACGTAGAGCTCGTCCAGCAGGTCGACGCAGGTCAGCCCTTTCGACTTCGCGAAGGCGGCGACCTCGGCGAACATGACGACGGCGCCGTTGGCGTCCTTGTCGCGGAGGAAGTCCGCGCCGAGGTAGCCGTAGCTCTCCTCGCCGCCGAAGACGAAGAAGCGCGAATGCTCCAGGCGCAGCGCGCGCGTCTCGGCGTCGGGAAGATGCCGGTAGTCCGCGCGGAGCTCGGCGGGGATCTGCCTCTCGTACTTGCGCAGCTTCGCGCCGATGTATTTGAATCCTGTCAGGGTGTTGACCACGCCGACTCCGAAGTGCCCGGCGATCCCGGTCTGCAGCTCGGTGGTGACGAAGGTCTTCACGATCACGGCGCGGTCGCGGTTCGACTCGTCCAGGATCCCCTGCTCGGTGAGGGCCAGGAGCCGATAGTAGGCCATCAGCGATCCGATCTGGTTGCCCGTGAGCAGGACCATCCGGCCCGCCCCGTCGCGAACCGCCACCCCCATGCGGTCGGCGTCGGGGTCCGTGCCGATGACGAGGTCGGCCCCGCCGGCCTCCGCCTGCTCCACCGCCATCCGCAGGGCGGCGGCGTTCTCGGGATTGGGCGAGGCGACCGTGGGGAAGGATCCGTCCTCGACATCCTGCTCCGCGACGGTCTCGCAGGCGAAGCCGAGACGCCGCAGGATCGCCGGGACGATCCGGCCGCCGGTGCCGTGGATGCTGGTGAAGACGATCTTCAGCCCGCTCTGGCCCCGGACGAGCTCGGGATCGAGCAGGAGCGTCTCCAGGCGGGCGAGGTAGGTCTCGTCCATCTCCTCGCCCAGCTCGCGGATGCGCCCCTGCCGCTCCGGCGGGAGGGCGTCGTAGGCGACGTCCGAAACGGCCTCCACCTGGGCGACGATGGCGGCGGCCTCGGCCCCGACGATCTGGGCGCCGTCGCTGCCGTAGACCTTGTAGCCGTTGTCGTGGGGCGGATTGTGGCTCGCCGTCAGGACGATGCCGGCGCTGGCCCCGAGGTGCCGGACGGCGAAGCTGAGGTGCGGCGTCGAGCGCGGCTCGGCGAAGCGGTGGACGTCGCAGCCGTTCTCGACGGCCACCTTGGCGACGCGGTCGGCGAACTCCCTGCCGAAGTGGCGGGTGTCGCGGGCGATGGCGATGGAGGGGCGGCCCTCGCCGGAATGCTGGGCGACCAGATAGCGCACCAGGCCGAGGGTGACCCGGGTCAGGTTGTAGAAGTTGAGGCTCGCGGTGCCGACGCAGGGGAACTCGGGCCTCCCCCCCTCCGGCGCCGATCCGCGTTCCGCCGGGGTGACGATCTCGCCGATGGAGCGCCCCCGGAGACCGCCGGTGCCGAAGGCGAGCATTTTGAAGAAGCGGTTGTTCAGCTCGCGCCAGTGGCCCCCCTCCACGAGAAAGCCCACCGAGGCGGCGGCGACCGGGTCGTCCGAGCTGCCGAGGTATTCGGCGATGTGGTCGAAACTGCTTTCGAGGAGATCCCCTGCGGCGCGGGCGGCCTCGAGCTTGGCGGAAAGATCGGGATTCATGGTGCGCCAAGGTAGGTTAGGAAGTCGGACGAGGATAGTCGAGAGTTGATCGCCATGTCCGGCGCTTGCACGGTCGGGTTTCCGGCGCTCAACTGTCCTCCCCCGCCTCCAAATGCCCCCCGCCCTCCAGTCCCCCGCTCCCGACACCACCGCCTGGCGGATCCTCCACGACGCGAAGTCGGAGCTCTGGGTCGACCACTTCGACGGACGCTGGCTCGTGCAGACCCGCGGGGGGCGCTTTCCCGAGACGCTCCTGCCCCGGGCCGAGGGCATCGCCCGCTCCGTCCACTGGCGTCCCCGCGACAAGTCCGCCGCGACCGCGCCGGAGCGGATCCTGGGCGACGACCCGCCGGCGCCCTTCCCCGTGCTGGAGAACGGGGCGGAATTCGGGATCGACTTCCGGGCGGGCTATTCCTGCGGCCTCTTCACCGACCAGCGCCTCAACCGACGCTGGGTCCGCGAGGTCTCGAAGCCGGGCGACCGCGTTCTCAACACCTTCGCCTACACCGGCGGCTTCTCCGTGATGGCCGCCCTCGCCGGAGCCGAGACGACCACGCTCGACCTCTCCGCCACCTACCTGGAGTGGACCTGGGCGAACTTCGCCCGCAACGGCCTCGACCGGGCCGCGCACCACGGGGTCAAGGGCGAGGCGCTCGCCTGGCTGCGGACCTTCGCGAGACAGGGGCGGACCTTCCACGGCGTCGTCCTCGATCCGCCGACCTTTTCACGGAGCGGCAAGGACACCTTCCGCACGGACCGCGACTACGCCGCCCTCGCCGCCCTCGCCGCCGCCGTGCTGGCGCCGGGCGGCTGGCTTCTCTGCTGCGCCAACACCCACCGGCTCGACGCGGAGACCTTCGAGCGCGAGGTGTTCGCGGGCATCCGGGCGAAGGGGCGCGGAGTGGTTTCCCACGAGGCCCCGCCCATGCCGCCGGAATTCAGGGGAGACGGGTATTTGAAAACGCTGCGCATCGTGGTGGACTGAACGATCCCGATGCGCCGCGTCGATGCCGGCGGGCGGCTCCAGCCCTATCGGCCGGAGCCTGAATCGAGCCAATCCATGACGAGCGATTCCAGCTCGGTGAAATGGATCCCGAGGAGGAGGTGGGGGAGCTTCTCGAACACATGCAGCTTCGATCCTTCGGGGGCATTCCGGTGCATCTCCGCCACTTCATCCTGCGGCACGATCTCGTCGTCGGTGGACGCCATGGACAACACCGGCGCACGGATGCCCTTGACCGCCTCCGCCGGGGAAATCTCCTCCC
>CAYMMC010000042.1:0-11667 GCA_964391125.1 uncultured Akkermansia sp. | reverse complement strand
GCCTGCGCACCCGGCGGGGCGGGCACGAGACCCTCCTCCGCATCAACGTCTTTCCGGAGGAGCCCTTGCTCTCGGTGATCGTCGCCGGGCAGAGCGTCGGCGAGCTGGAGGACTGGCCGAGCGCCTGGCGCAAGCCGTGAGGCCCGCAGGAGAGCCGCTCGCTCAGACCTCCCGCAGCTCCCGAGGCCGCGTGAAGAGCAGTCCGCAGCGCACCGTCGATTCGGGGAGGCCGGCCATGCGGCGCAGCACCTCCCGGCAGGTCTCGAGCTGGGGGCGGCACTTCTCCACGGCGGCACGGCGCCGGCGCGGTAGCCGCGCGGCTCGACCGTGCAGCGGTATCGAGCCTCGAGGAGCGGGCGCACCCGCTTCGTCCACGAGTCTCCCGTCGTGGGGGCGGATGCCGAGCGATTTGCGGAAGGACGCGATCGGGACGTAGGAAAACGTTGACTCGACGGACCGATCCAGCCGATCCTCTTCCCGTGCGACCGCTTGTCCCGACTCCGCCCCTTCTCTCCGCTGCAAGGGAAGGGGGGGCGAAGAGTTGAAAAATCGAAGTATCTCCAAACCATGATGATTCCACACCTCGCGCGTTTTCACCCGCTTCTCGGCCTGGTCGCGCTCTGTCTCGGCCCAACGGGGGCGGCGACGGCGGATGGCTGGGATCTGGTCATCGTCAACGGTCGCGTCGTCGACGGAAGCGGCAGCCCCGCCCGCCCGGCGCAGATCGCCGTCAAGGAGGGTCGCGTCGCCGCCGTCGCCGAGGACGTCGGTCCCGGCCGGACGGTCGTCGACGCCGCCGGAAAGGTCGTGGCGCCGGGCTTCATCGACGTCCACACGCATTCGGAGAACCTGCCCAGCCTGCCAGTGGCGGAGAACTTCCTGCGCATGGGCGTCACCACCATCGTGACGGGCAACTGCGGGGGGTCGAAGACGGACGTCGCCGCCTTCTTCCAGCAGCTCGAGCAGCTCGGCACCTCCTTGAACGTCGCCACCCTGATCGGCCACAATTCCGTCCGGCGCGCGGCGATGGGGGGCAGCCTGCTGCGTCCGCCCTCGCCCGACCAGCTCGCCGAGATGCAGCGCCTCGTGGACCGCGCCATGCGGGACGGCGCCCTCGGCTTGAGCACGGGCCTGATCTACGTCCCCGGCACCTATGCGAAAACCGACGAGGTGCTGGCGCTGGCCCGGACCGCCGCCGTCCACGACGGCATCTATGTCAGCCACATGCGCCACGAGACCGCGAAGATCTTCGAAGCCCTCGACGAGCTGCTCGCCATCGCCCGGGAGGCCCGCATCCGGGCCCAGGTCTCGCACATCAAGCTGAGCGGCCCCACCGCCTGGGGACAGGCCGGGCGGGTGCTGGCCGTGCTCGACGAGGCGCGGGCGGAGGGAATCGAGGTCACCCACGACCAGTATGCCTACGACGCCTCCAGCACGGGACTGGCCCAGATGATCCCCTCGGCGGCGAGGGAGGGGGCCCTGTCCGACTACCTCGCCCGCATCGCCGATCCCGGGGAAAAGGCGAAGATCATCGCGGAGATGAAGCGGATGCGGGAGGCTCTCGGGCAAAAGGACTACGCCTACGCGGTGATCGCCCGCTACCGGGCCGATCCCGAGCTCAACGGGCTCAGCATTCCCGAAGCCGCGAAGCTGCGGCGCGGGTCCGGCGCCATCGAGGAGCAGGTCGAGCTGATCCTCCAGATCCATGCGGAGGGCGGCGGCTCCGCCGTCTACCACGGCATGAACGAGGCCGATTTGAAGATTTTCATGGCCCATCCTTCCACCATGGTCGCCAGCGACGGGGGGCCGCGCCGCTTCGGCGAGGACTTGCCGCATCCCCGCAGCTACGGCAACAACGCGCGGGTGCTGGGCCGCTACGTGCGCGAGCAGGGGGTCCTCAGCCTGGAGGAGGCCGTCCGCAAGATGACCTCGCTGCCGGCCGCGGTGTTCCAGTTGAAGGACCGCGGCGAACTGCGCCCGGGCGCCGTCGCGGACATCGTCGTCTTCGATCCCGAGACCGTCGCCGACCCGGCGACGTTCGAGGATCCGCACCGCTACGCCGTTGGGTTCAGCGACGTCCTCGTCAACGGCGTGCCGGTCATCGCGGGCGGGGAGCTCCAGGACGTCCGCCCCGGCCGCCCGGTGCGGCGGGGGGAGTGATCTCCAACCGCGACGGGGACGCCGGGGCGCGCGCCGGCGCCCTTTCGCCGTTCACTCGGGCTTCGACTTCCACAAGGTTTCGACCGGGTATTTCGCATACTCCTCGGGATGGGTTTCCCAGCGCCCGACTTGTTTGGTTCCCTTGCCGAAGATGTTGGAACGCCACAGTCCTTCGGTATAGAATCCGGTCCCGTCCCATTCCAATTCCTGTCCATGGGCCTTGAGCAGGGCGGTCAGTTCGTCCCGGTCGATGTCCTGGACCGCCTTGCCGCTTCTGACCGCGAGTCCGGCGGCGATGCCGGCCGATTCCCCCATGACCATGTAGGTTCCCTCCATGCGGATGCTGGCGTAAGCGACGTGGCTGGCCGACATCATCATGGGCACCAGCAGGTTGGCGATCTCGTCCCGCTTCGGGATGATCGCTCCGTAGGGAATCTGATAGGGTCCCGGCGACACCATGGTGAAGACGTCGCCCTCCTGCACGAGGACGCCTTCGTCGTTGACCGCCAGTCGCGTGGGGTAAATGTCCACTTTGTAATAGCCCATTCCGATCGGAGTGGGTATGTCCGTCTGCAACTGGAGATCCTGCTGGGTCATGACATACTCGCCGATCATCCGCCGCCCCCCTCGCATGTAGAGATAGGGCCAGCCATTGGTCTCGTTCCGGTAGTCGGACAGCAAGCGCACCTCCTTGCCGGAAAAGTCGGTCAGGGTTTTCACATGATCGATGAAGGCCTGCCAGATCTTGGAGCGGGTGGCCCAGTCTCCGTCGGGATAGTCCGTCTGCATGCCGGGAATGGCGCCGGTCATCAACTGCCGGCGGTCGAAGTTCGAATCGGGCCAGCGGGTGGGGTAGCCGGCCTCGGTGGATCTCCGCAGCAGCTCGTAGACGTCCTCGTCCTTGTCCTCGGGCGGAGCGATGGGGATGCCGGGATGCTCCTCGGTCGGCTTGGTTTCCCAGGCGAGCTTGAAGTTCCAGCTCATGAAGAAGCGGCTGGCATCGCCCTCCTCGCCGATGGGGTCTGGAAAAATGGGGGAGAGCAAGCCGCTGGAGGGGTCGCCTTTCACCTTGTAGGGATCCACTCCCGGAAATTCGCGGCTGACCACCACCCCGGCGAGCGATTCGCCGTACTCGTCCCGCGATTCCCGGCTGATCCGGTAGGTGACGCCGGAAAAGGCCATCAGGTCGCCCTCGTAGCTGGCGTCCACATACATCTTCGCCCGGACGCGGCGGAGGTGGTCCGAGGATCGGGTCGGGGCCGGGACTCCGTTTTCGTCGTCCACCGCGTATTCGAAGACCGCGTCCTCGATGACGCCGTCCTTCGTGTTCACGAAGGCCAGGCGATGTTGGAGGACCACCGTGATGAGGTCGGCGTAGCGGTCGATGTATTCCTGCAGCATGGCGACGTTGTCCTCGCCGGCCCCCTGGTAGTGTCGCAGGGTGGGGGCGTGGATGCCGACGTGGAGCGCGACGTCCTTGTCGAAATACTCCCGCGTCAGACCGCCGAGATGCTGGGGGTCGGGAACGTCCTGCTGCATCCGGAAGCCCGAGGCGAGAAGTCCGCCGATGGTGTAGGTCGGCTCGACGATGACCACCGAACAGCCTTCGCGGGCGGCGGCGACGGCGGCCAGCACCCCGGACGGACTGGCCCCGTAGACGCAGACATCGGCCTCGATCGACGACTTGACGACCCCTCCGTCCAACTGGTCGTCCTCCGGCGAGGCGGCGTGCAAGACTAGGCCGGAAATCCAAATTCCGACCGAAACGATGAGATTTGCTGTAATTTTCATGTTCACGGACTGCTTTCAGCAGTTTGGGACGCTATGTCAAGATGCTCCGCATGTCCAAGACGCGCCCCCCCCGCGATCATGTGCAAGAGCCTGGAAGGTTCGGCCCGGTCTTCGAATCGCTTTCGGGACCGGAGCGAGAAACGAAGCCGAACCGAATCGGTTGCCCCTTTATTTGCATGAACTCGCCGCCCTCCGGGCTAGGGTGACGCCATGGCCAAGGGCTACGCCTTCTTCGACCTCGACCACACCCTGCTGCCCCACGACACGCAGGCGCTCTTCTGCAACTTCGTGCTGCGGCGCGAGGGCTGGCGGCGCGTCTGGCTGCTCTGGTTCCTGCCCTGCGCGCCCCTCGCGGCGCTGCGGCTGGTGAGCCTGCGCACCATGAAGCGGCTCTTCCTCGGCTACCTCGTCGGGATGCCCCGGGCGGCCTTGGAGAGGCACGTGGCGGAGTTTCTGGAGACGGACTTCGCGGCGGCGCTCTATCCGGAGGTCGTCGCGGAGCTGGAGCGCCACCGCGCCGAGGGGCGGATCCTCGTCCTCAACAGCGCCAGCCCGGAATTCTATCTGCGCGGCATCGCCGGGCGGCTCGGCTTCGATCACGTCGTCGGGACAAAGGTCGAGATCCCGGACTCCGTCCCCTTCCTTCCGGCCATCGAGGGGCCGAACAACAAACACGGCGAGAAGATCGTCGCGATGCGGGAGCTGGGCATCGTCCCCGAGGGGGCCGGGACGCTGGAGGACTCGTGGTCCTATTCGGACAGCTCCGCCGATCTCCCCCTGCTGGAGCTGGCGGAGCACGCCGTCATGATCCATCCCGGGGCGAAGCTCGCCGCCATCGGCGCGGCGCGCGGCTGGCGCACCTTGACGCCGCGGCGGCCCTACTCGGGGAAGTGGGCCGGTCGGGCCGCGACCCTCCTCCAAGTGCTGGGGCTCTATCGGAGGGCGGCGTAGGCGGAAGCGGCGGCCGGGAGCTCCGCGCAAGCCTCGCCGCGGAGAAATTCACACGAATTTCTCTGCGAACTTGCGCCGGGGAGTATACTTCGCCATGTCCGATCCGACCGAGCCATCTCCCGAAGAGCCCATGCCGCCCCGTTCCTGGCTGTCCCTCGGCTCGGTCCTCGTGGTGCAGGCGCACAACGCCTTCAACGACAATTTCGTGAAGCTCGCCCTGATCACCCTGACGGTGACGGTCGCGGCGGGCACGACGACGGCGAAGTACATCGAGAACATCCTCGCGGCGATGATCCCGCTGCCCTTCATCCTCTTCGCCCCTTTGGCGGGCTGGCTCTCGGACCGCTTCGCGAAAAGCCGCGTCATCCAGATCTCGCTCGTGGCCAAGCTGCTCATCTTCGGACTCTTCCTCTTCGCCCTCTCGATCCGCTCGGTGCCGCTCGCGCTCTTCGCCGACCTCCTCTTCCTCGTCCAGTCCACGCTCTTCTCCCCGGCGAAGTTCGGCATCCTCAAGGAGATCATCGGATCGAAGCGCCTCGGCTCGGCGAACGGCCTGATGCAGATGCTGACGATGGCCGGCATCCTCGCCGGGATGGCGATCGCGGGATGGTGGTTCGACGCGGAGCTGGCGCAGCGCAACGAGGCGCACGGCGTCTCGCCGGAGAACGCCTGGGGCGCGGCGACCCATCTCTTCGCCTGGGGCGCGGCGGCGGCGGCGCTGCCGGTGCTGCTCGGGCTGCTGATCCGCCGCACGCCGGAACATCCCGGCAAGGCCTTCCGCGCCTCCATCCTCGGCAGCCACTTTGCGGATCTGCGGTATCTGCTGCGCGAGCCGGTGCTGCGGAGGACCGGGCTGCTCATCGCGACCTACTGGTTCGTGGCGAATTTCCTCGGGCTGGCCTTCTTCGGCTTCGCCAAGGAGCTCTACCCCGACGCCGCCGAAGGGGGGGTGGGGGAATCCTCGGCCCGGATGCTGACCATCATTGCGGTCGGGCTGATCGCCGGCAGCCTGTTCGTCTCCTTTCTCTCGCGCAAGGGCAACCGCCTCCCGCTCACGGTCTTCGGGGGGCTGGCCATGGCGGGCGGCCTGCTCGCCATCGCCCTGTTGCGCCCCGAATCGATCGGGTGGTTCGGCGCGGTGGCGGGCATCGGCTTCGCCAGCGGCTTCTTCCTCGTGCCGCTGAGCGCCCACCTCCAGGACCGGATCGACCCCGAGCATCGCGGACGGGTCCTCGCGGCGCAGAACCTGATCATCTCCCTCTCGGGCATCCTCGCGATCCTGGCGAACGCCGGAATGAAGGTGGTGGGCATGGGCATGGCCGCCCAGACCTTGGTGCTGGTGCCTGGCATGGTCGGCGTGAGCCTGCTGCTGGTCCGCCTTCTCAAGACCTCCGCCCTCTTTCCGCCCGCCAAGGCCACATGAAGTCCCTCGCGCGCGCCTTCTTCCGCCACGCCTTCGGCCCCTTCGTCTGGCTCCTCTACCGGATCCGGCGCTTCGGCGTCGAAAACGTCCCCCGCGAGGGCGGCGTGCTGCTGCTGAGCAACCACGTCAGCTACATCGACTCCTTCGTCCTCTACCTCTCCTGCCCGCGCCCGGTGCGCTTCGTCGTGCTGGAGAACTACACCCGGGTAGGGGCGATCGCCTGGTTCCTGCGGCTCTTCGGCGCCATCCCCATCCGCCCGGAGAAGGCGAAGGAGGCCATCGTCCGCACCGTCGAGGCGCTGCAGGCGGGCGACGTCGTCTGCCTCTTCCCCGAGGGCGGGCTGACCCGGCTCGGGGTGACCACGGAGCTCAAGAAGGGCTTCGAGCTCATCGCGCGGCGGGCCGCCTGCCCCGTCGTGCCGGTCTACATGGACGGGCTCTTCGAGTCGATCTTCTCCTTCGAGCGGGGCCGCTACTTCAAGAAGCGCCCACAGTCCCTCGTCTGCCCCCTCCAAGTCGCCTACGGGCCGCCCATCCCGGCGGCGGAAGCCACCGTCGACAGCGTCCGCCTCGCCATCTGGGAGCAATCGGCCGTCGCCTTCTCGCGCCGGCGCGAGTTCGCCAGGCCTCTCGAAGTCGCCGCGGTGCGCTCCCTGAAGAGGAAGCGGGGACGGACCCTGTTCGCCGAATACGGCAAAGACGGCCCCCGCCAATGGTCCCGGGCCCAGGCCCTCGCCCTCGCCGTCTCCATCGCGCGGCGCTGGATGGACCAGCCGGAGAAGGGCGAGCGCATCGGCATCCTCCTCCCCTCCGGGCCGCTGCCCTCCATCATCCACCTCGGCCTCGTCCTCGCCGGCAAGGTGCCGGTGAACCTGCCCTTCACCGTCGACCAGCACGAGCTCGAGGCCGCCGCCAGGAGCGTCGTTCCGCTCGGCATCCGCACCGTCGTCACCTCGCGGGCCTTCATGCCCCATCTGATGGACTTCTGGCAGGGCGACGAGGGCGTCTTCATCGACATGAAGTCCGTCCTCTCGCCGCCAGGTTCGCTCATGGGGCTCTTCGAGCGCGTCCGCGCCGTCCTCGAGCCCGCTTGGCTGACCTGCTGGCGCCTCGACCTGCACCGCCGCGACCCCGACCGCGAAGCCGTCGGGCTGGCTCCCCGCCCCGGCCAACCGCCGGTCCTGCTGAGCGCCCGCGAGCTCCACCGCGACGTCCGCCGCGTCTACGCCGCGAACTTCCTCCGGCGGGAGGACGTCGTCTTCACCGAAGACTCCCTCGCCCGGCCCGAGGGCCTGGTCCTCGGCTGCTGGGGCGCCGTGCTCGGGAGCGGCCGCTCCGTCTCCCGCTCGCTCTCGCAGCGCGGCAGCCGGGAATCTCTCGATCGCGCCCTCGCCGAGCAGGAAATCTCGCATCTCTCGGGCGACCTGCCTTTCTACGAGGGAATCGGGAGCGCCGCCCCCCTTCCGGCGAAATGGGGCATCGTCTTCGGCGCGGCCGGGCCCCGGCGGCTGGAGGCTCTGGAGGCGAGGCTCGGCATCCCCCTCTGCCGCGCCTGGTCCTGCCGCGGGCGCGTCGCCGCGATGAGCCGGCCCGATCCCGACCTCGGCGCCGCAGTGCGCCACCAGTCGCAGAAAGGTCGCGACCCGGAGTCGGTCGGCCGTCTCCTGCCCGGCCTCGTCGGCAAGGTCGAGGGCCGGCGGCTCTGGCTGAAGGCCTTCCCCGAAGCCCCCTTCCTCGAGGAGGAGGGCGAGGCGCGGATCGCTCCCGACGGGCTGCTCTATTTGGGAGAGCGGTGATTGCCCGATAGGCAGCGCATCCGCGACGCCGCATCCCGAGAAAGATCGGTCGCTTCGCCGGATGGCGCGAGTAGATTTCCAGGAGGGCGGCGCCGTGGCGACGCCCCGAGAACGACCGCCCGATGAAACCAGCGTCCCGACCGAAGCTCCCCGCCCCGCGCATCGGACTCGCCCTCGGCAGCGGTTCGGCCCGGGGCTGGTCCCACATCGGCGTGCTCCGCGTGCTGGAGGAGGCCGGCGTCTCGGCGGACTTCGTGTGCGGCACCTCGATGGGGTCGCTGGTGGGGGCGGCCTACGTCGCCGGAAGGCTCGACCCGCTCGAAACTTGGGCGAGGGGGCTGACCTGGCAGGGTGTCGTGGGCCTGCTCGATTTCAAGATCAGCGGCGGCCTCGTGGGAGGAAGCAAGCTGCTGGACGTCTTTCGCGGGGGCTTGGAGGACTGCGGCATCGAGCATCTGCCGAAACCCTACGCGGCGGTCGCGACCGACTTGGCGAGCGGTCGCGAGGTCTGGCTGCGCGACGGTTCCCTGGTGGACGCGGTGCGCGCTTCCATCGCCGTGCCCGGCCTGTTCACGCCCGCGGAGCGGGACGGACGGCTCCTCGTGGACGGCGGGTTGGTGAATCCGGTGCCGGTCTCGCTGTGCCGCGCCATGGGGGCGGACATCGTCATCGCCGTGGATGTGAATTCGGACCTGATGGGCCGGAGGTCCCACGCCCCGCCGGAACCCTCCGAGGGGGCGCCCGAAAGCGCTCCCGGCGCCTTCGCGGCGATGATGGCGAAACTGACCCCGAGCCGGATCAAGAGCGGGCCGAAGTCGGCGGTGGAGATGCCTTCGGTGCTCGATGTGATCGGCGCCAGCCTCAACATCATGCAGGTTCGCATCACCCGCAGCCGCCTCGCCGGCGAGCCGGCGGACCTTCTCATCCAGCCCCGCCTCTCCGACATCGCCGCGATGGACTTCCACCGAGCCATTCCCGCGATCGCCGAGGGGCGCCGCGCCGCCGAACAGGAGCTGCCGGCGATCCGGGAGCTCTGCGGCCTCTGAGACCGCCCTCCGCAGGTCGGATTCCCACGGGATCGCAGCCGGGATCGCCCCTCAGTGCAGGAAATGCCGGTGCCCGGTGAAGACCATGGCGGCGTCGTGCTCGTTGGCGGCCTTGATCACGTCCTCGTCGCGCACCGAGCCGCCCGGCTGGATCGCGGCAGTGGCGCCGGCCTCGAGGGCGTAGGTGAGACCGTCGGGGAAGGGGAACATCGCGTCGCTCGCGACGATGGAGCCCTTCAGGCTGAGGCCGGCCTGCTCCGCCTTCCAGGTGGCGATGCGGCAGGAATCGACCCGCGACATCTGGCCGGCCCCGATCGCGAGGGTGCGGTCGCTGGTGGTGAAGACGATGGCGTTGGACTTCACGTGCTTCACGATGCGCCAGCCGAAGCGCATCGCCTCGATCTCCTCGGCGGTGGGGGGGCGCTGGGTCACCACCTTCGTCTCGATGTCCTCCAGGCCGAGGGCGCGGACGTCGTGGTCCATGACGAGGAGCCCGCCGGGCGCCGAATGGATCACCGGGTCCCCCAGGGTGTCGCGGAAGGATTCGTTCATCTGGATGAGCCGCAGGTTCTTCTTCTTCTGGAGCAGGGCGCGGGCGTCGCTCTCGAACTCCGGCGCGATGATGACGTCGGTGAAGATCTCCGAGATGACGCGGGCCAAGCCGATTCCGAGGGGGCGGTTGCAGACGATGACCCCGCCGAAGGGGGCCTGGCGGTCCGTTTCGAAGGCCTTCTCCCAGGCGAGGCGCAGGTCGCTCTCGTCCGCGCCGACGCCGCAGGGGTTGGTGTGCTTCAGGATCGCCACGGCGGGGCGGCGGAACTCGAGGATCAGCTCCCCGGCAGCGGCGATGTCGAGGATGTTCGTGTAGCCCAGCCCCTTGCCCTGGAGCTGTTTGAAATGGTCCGAGAAACTCCCGTAGAGCGAGGCCTTCTGGTGCGGATTCTCCCCGTAGCGGAGCTCCTGGCTGAGAGGCAGGCTGATGGCGAAGGAGGCTTCCGTCTCCTGCGCCTCGTTGAGATGGGCCGCGATGGCCGCGTCGTAGGCGGCGGTGCGCTGAAAGACCTTGATGGCGAGCCGTTCCCGCGTCTTCAGGGTGGTGGCGCCTTTGTGCTCGTCCATCTCCGTGAGGACGACCGCGTAGTCCTCCGGATCGACCACCACGGTCACGGCGGCGTGGTTCTTCGCCGCGGAGCGCAGCATGCTGGGGCCGCCGATGTCGATCTGCTCGATGGCCTCCTCGTGGGTGACGCCCTCCTTGGCCACCGTCTCCTCGAAGGGATAGAGGTTCACCACGACGAGATCGATGGGGAGGATGTCGTGCTCCTGGGCCTGCTCGACGTGGGCGGGCAGGTCGCGGCGATGGAGAAGGCCGCCGTGGACCTTGGGATGCAAGGTCTTGACCCGCCCGTCGAGGATCTCCGGAAAGCCGGTGAAGTCGGACACCTCCGTCACGGGGATGCCGAGCGCGGCGATGGCCTTGGCGGTGCCGCCGGTGGACAGGAGGTCGACCCCGTGGCGACGGAGTCCTTGGACGAGGTCCTCGAGTCCGCTCTTGTCGGACACCGAGATCAGGGCGCGGGTGATGCTCATGTCGGCGGAGCATGATGCGCCCTCCGACCGGACGCAAGGCGAAATCGGAATTCGGTGCATGCCCCCGGACGAGGAGCCCGTCAGCAGTCGCTATGAAAAATTCTAGAAATTTTTGAAATTGGCTTGCGAACTTTCTTAAGAAACATTAACTTTCATCGAAACTTATCGACCAGCCAACCTCGACATGAACTCTTTTTTCTATCTCCTGCCTCTTGGCCTCGCCCTGCTTTTCGCCTCCTGCAAAAGCAAGGACAAGGTCGCCTCGTCCAATCCGTATCAGAACAACCCCTACTACGGCGCCTCGGGCAACACGACGAACTACTCCAGCACGCCGTCGAACTCCTCCTACCCCTCCTACGCCGAGAGCACCTACACGCCGCCCAGCTCGGTGCCCGGCCCCTCGGTGCCGAACGTGCCTTCCGTCCCCACCTACAGCGGCTCGAACAGCGCTCCGGTTTCCTACAGCGGCTCCGGCAGCGGCTCCTACACCGTGGCGAGCGGCGACACGCTCTACGGCATCGCCCGGAAGAACGGCACCTCCGTGAACGCCCTCAAGAGCGCGAACGGCCTCTCCAGCGACACCATCCGCATCGGGCAGCGCCTCGTGATTCCCTGAGCCGGACCCTCTCCGCCCTCCGGCCCGACCCGGTGCCCTTTCCCGAAAGCCCGCGACCGAAAGGTCCGCGGGCTTTTTCCTGGCCGGGTTCGTCGCCCTCGACCTGGTTCCGGGGGAACCCGGGCCGCCCCCGGCAAGGAGCTGCCGGCCGCCGTCAGCCCCCCAGGTTCGCGATCATCCGCTCCAGCTCGTCGACGCGGGCCTGCCAGTGCCGCTGGCGCTCCTTCATCTGGTCGATGACCTCCTCGGGGGCGCGGGTGACGAAGTTCTCGTTGGAGAGCTTGGAGTTCACCT
>CAYMMC010000041.1:0-11824 GCA_964391125.1 uncultured Akkermansia sp. | reverse complement strand
CGACCTCGCCGCCGCCGGGAGGCGCGAAGTCGACGCCTTCGGCGGGGAGGTGGTCGACGGGGCCGAGGAAGGAAGCGGTGGTTTTCATGGGGCGCAGTCGGGTTGGTGGGAAGATCGTTCGTTTGCGGACGGGAGGCGCTCACCAGTCGGAGCTGAGTCCGGGATGCCAGGGCTCGGCGATGGCGGAGAGGGCCTCGTGCATCATCGCCGGCCGCATGTCCGGGAAGACCGAGAGGATGCGGGCGACGATGCCCGCGACCCGGGGGGCCGCGAAGCTCGTTCCGGTCTGCCTCCGCACGCCGCCGCCGGCCCAGGCGACCTCGACGTTCTCCCCGCGCACGGAGTAGCCGACGAGATGGTCGCGGCGGAAGTAGAGGTCGTCGGTGTTCGTCTCGGCGAGATCGACGCCGATGACGGAGGCGAAGTGCGAGGGCCATTCCGTCTCGCTGCTGTCGAGGTTGCTGCAGGCCGCGACGACGTGGGCGCCGCGCAGCCAGGCCTCGTCGGCCCATTCCTTGTGAGGAAGGATGAACTTGGCCAGGCCGCGGCAGCCGAAGCTGCAATTGAGGACGTGGTAGCCGCGGGCCAGGGCCTCGCCCACGCCGGCGCAGACCAGATGCGTGCGCGAGGCGCTGCGGGCGTCGATGACGCGGAAGCTCCCGATCTCGGCGAGCGGGGCGACTTCGTGGACGATGTCGGCGACGGCGGTGCCGTGGCCGTAGGCGTCGCGCCATTCGCCCTCCACGACGCGCACCCTTCCGCCCTCCTCCTCGAAGCCGAGGGAGTCGCGCAGACGCAGCTTCGCGAGACGGGGATGGCCGGCCTCCACGCCGGAGTCGATCACGGCCACGCGCACCCCCTCGCCGGTTCCCGAGCGGGCCGCCTCGCGGACTTCCTCCAGCCTGGGCCAGCCTTTCGTCCCAAGGTCGCTGGATGGGGAATCGCGTGGCATGTCGACGTGGGTCTGTCAGGGGATGCTAGAGCTGCAGATCGAGGATGCGGATGAGCAGCTTGTAGTTCACGAGGCGTTCCAGCACGGAGGAGAGCCGGCGCACCCGGTTCAGCCCCCGGGCGGTGAAGCCGGGCGGATCGGAGGCGTCGGGGCCGCTCTTCAACTGCACGCAGCTGATCACTCCCTGCACCTTTCCGCCGAAGTGGAAGGGCGTCGCGATGAGCGCCGAGGTGATCTGCTTCATCGCCTCGTCGGCCCGCTTCGAATGGCGGGCATTGAGGTAGACCTGGTTTTCGCAAAGGCATTGCTCGGAGGCGTAGGCGAGGCTGGTGAGCCCCTCCGAGAGGGACTGCGACCAGCCGACGAAGGCGGGGTCGGGTTCCGAATGGGTCACGACCAGCTTCGTCTCCTCGACGTCGGCGATCCAGACCGACATCGAGTCGGCCGCGAGGCTCTCCATCACCAACCGCAGGGTGGTCTGGCCGGGATCGCCGATGAGGCCGACGAAGTCCTCGGGGGTGACGGCGGCGGCGGCGCGGGCCAGGGCCCGCTCGACGGCCGGTGCGTGTTCGGACAGTTGGGGGTCGGGCGCGGTCACGGTCGGCGGAAGGGATTCGGAGCCCCCGCGTCGCGGCGGCCCGGCGTGCGCAGGATACCCGATGGACGGACGGACGACAATCCAATTCAAGCGTTCCGCACGCTCCCCGCGTCGGTGCCGGGACGGCGATGCTCGCAGCCTCACTTGAACAACTGCCCCCGAATGTTCCAAGTGGAATAGATTCCCCCTCCGTAGACCGCCCGCTCGGTGAAGCGGTCCACGAGGGACATGTCATACTGGGGCCGGGCGGCGTTGATCTTTTTGACTTTCAGGACCTTCCTTCCGGATCCGACCATTTCCTCCTCGTGGATCGCGTTGTAGGAGCGTCCCGAGTAGTACATGTGGACGGTGATGCGGCGATCGTTGCCGACGACGCGGCGACGGACGAGGTAGAAGCCGTTCCGCCTGGAGGGGCCGGTGACCACCCTGCGGTTGCGGACGGGAAGGGTTTCGCGCGCCGCCTGGCTCACGTGGATGGTGTCGAACTTCCTGTCGTCCCTCGCCTTGATGAAGCCCTCCACGTCGCCCCGGTAGGTGCCGGAGAATCCGAGGCGCCGTATTTCGGCGTTGGAGAGGCGCCGCGCCGAGGCGGTATCGACGAAGCCGACGGAGACGAGAAGGACGGCAAGGAGGGTGCTGAAACGAAGGGTCATTGGAGGAAGGGACGGGGATTTTCGGTTCCTGCCGGAAATGTCGCCTCCCCTCCCCCTTGCTGCAAGCGCCTCTTGCGGCCTTGCCAGCGGCGGCGTTTCGTCGTATCGGCACCACAGCCATGCCGGAGCACGCCCCCTTCTTCCGATCCAGCGTCTTCAAAATCCTCGCCTTCCTTTTCGGGACGATGCTCCTCGGGGCGCTCCTCGCCCCTCCGCTCTATCTCGGGGGCAAGCACGCCGTGGCCGAGGGCTGGCTCGCGGGCGGCTGGCTCGACGGGCTCCACGGCTCGATGGAGCGCGCCAAGTTCTCGCGATACTTCAACCGGTCCGTCCTGCTCGCCGGGGCGATCCTGCTCTGGCCCGCCCTGCGCTGGCTCAACGCGGGCAAGCCGCGGCCCTCGCAGGAGGGACCGCGCGGCGGACGGCTCCTGCGCCAGTTCCAGCTCTCGCCGAACCCCCTCTGGCGGGGGCATCTCCTCGCCGGCTTCGCGCTCGCAGCGGGCTCGCTCCTCCTCCTCGGCTGGTTCTACGTCGGGCAGGGCTGGTACGAAGCCCGCGATCCGGGGAAGCCGCTCCTACGCATCCTCGCCGCCGCCCTCGGCACCGGAATCGCCGTCGGACTCCTCGAAGAATTCGTCTTTCGAGGGGCGCTCCAGACCGTGGCCTCGAAGCTGCTGCGGCCCAGGGCCTTGTTCGTCGCCATCGCCGCCTTCTTCGCCGTGATCCACTTCTTCAATCCGCCCCGCGGGCTCGAGGCCGAGACCGTCACGGGCTGGACGGGGCTCTGGATGGTCGGACAGATCTTCGCCCACTTCGTCTCGCAGTTCGCCAATCCCTCCTTCCTCCTCGCCGAGTTCGCCGTGCTCTTCGCCATCGGGCTGGTCCTCGGCTACGCCCGGATGAAGACCGGATCCCTCTGGCTCGGCATCGGCCTGCATGCCGGCTGGGTCTTCGGTGTGAAAACGCTCAGTCCCCTGACGACGCGGGCCTTCGGGGCGGGCGAGATGATGCCCTGGCTCGGAGAGACGCTGCGGGTGGGGGCGGTCTCCTGCCTCGTCGTCCTTCTCACCGGCCTCGCCCTCTGGCTCTGGCTGCGGAAGCGATACGGAGATCCCTTCTCGGAACGGTCGGAAGCGCCATGACCGCGCCCCTCTCCCTCGTCCGCCAGGCGCTCGTGGGCTGGGTCTACCCGCCCGCCTGCGCCGCCTGCGACCGGCCCCTCGATGCCGCCCGGCAGCTGGAGAGTCCTTTTCTCTGCGAGTCCTGCGAAAGCACCCTGGTCCCCGTCGGCGACCTCTACTGCACCGTCTGCGGCCAGGGGTTCGACGGGGTCTCCTCCCTCGCCTTCCGCTGCGGCAACTGCGGCGACCGGGAGCTCGCCTTCGATTTCGCCGTCAGCGCCTACCGCGGCGCCGGCGCGGCCCGGGGCCTCGTCCACCGCTTCAAATACGGAAAGGAACGCCATCTCGCCCGGCTCTTCGGCGTTCTCATCGACGAAGTCTGGCGCGACGACCGCCTCCGCGCGGGCGGCCCCTGGTGGGTCGTGCCCGTCCCGCTCCATCGCCGACGGCGGCGGGAGCGCGGCTTCAACCAAAGCCACGAGCTCGCCAAGGAACTGGTGCGCCGCGCCCCGGACGGCGTCGAACTGAGGCTGCGCCCCCTCCTCCGCCGCGTCCGCGAGACGGTGCGGCAGGCCCGGCTCGACCGGCGAGAGCGCCTCGTCAACCTCGAGGGCGCCTACGCTCCCGCCCGATTCCTCCCCGGATCTCCGCCCGGCGGGGCCCGCATCCTCCTCGTCGACGACGTCATCACCACGGGCACGACCGTCTCCGAATGCGCCGCCGCGCTGCGCGGAGCCCTCGAAATCGACCGCATCGCCGCCGTCTCCATCCTGCGGGGTTGACCGTCCGAATTCGCATAAAATCCGTCCAAGCGGTCCAAGAATGCGGTTTGATCGGGACGAAGCTTCCCTCCCGAACGCTCGGATCGATGAAAATCCCGCTGCTCTTGCTCGCCCTTCTCCCCGCGACCGCCCTCGCCGACGGGGCCTGGACCTCGACCCGTCTCCTCCCCGACTTCCACGCGGAAGGCGCGGGGGTGGGCGACTTGAACGGCGACGGCGCGCCCGACCTCGCCTACGGCCCCTTCTGGTTCGCCGGACCGGACTTCGACAAACCACACCGCTTCGCCTCGGGCGAGCCCTTCGTCGCGGAAAAGGGCTACTCCGACAATTTCTTCAGCTTCATCCACGACATCGACGGCGACGGGCACGCGGACATCCTCGTCTTCGGCTTCCCCGGCAAGGGGGCGCGGCTCTACCTCAACCCCGGCGATCCCGCGAGTTCGACGGACTGGACCATGCACCTCGTCGCCGACCAGGTGGCGAACGAGTCGCCGCATTTCGTCGACCTCGTCCCCGGCGGCCTGCCCGACATCGTCTGGGCGAGGGGAAAAACCTCCGGCGACTACGAGGCCGGACCCGAGCCGACGCGGCCCTGGACCTGGCACGCCATTTCCGCGCCCAACGAAGCCGCCACCCCCTTCGGCCACGGTCTCGGCGTCGGCGACCTCAACGGCGACGGGCGTCTCGACCTCGTGGAAAGGGCCCACTGGTACGAGCAGCCCGCCGATCCAGCGACGGAACCCTGGCGAAAACACAAATGGGCGCATCTCCCCTACGGCGGAGGCGGGGCGCAGATCCTCGTGCATGATTTCGACGGGGACGGCGACGCCGACATCGCGACCTCCTACAACGCCCACGGCTGGGGTCTCGGCTGGTTCGAGCAATACGAACCCGGCAAGTTCAAAAAGCACGATCTCATGGGCGAACGCTCCACGCAGAGCCCCTTCGGCCTCGCCTTCTCGCAGATGCACGCCCTCGCCCTCGCCGACATCGACGGGGACGGGCGCATGGACTTCGTCACCGGCAAGCGGCACTACGCCCATCAGGGCAAGGATCCCGGCGGCCTGCAGGAGCCGGTCCTCTACTGGTTCCGCAACACCTCGACGGGCGCGGGCGGAGCCGGTCCGCTCGAGTTCGTCCCCCATTTCGTCCACGGCGACTCCGGCGTGGGCGTGGAGGTGAAGGTCGCCGACCTGAACGGCGACGGACGCCCCGACATCGTCAGCAGCAGCAAGAAGGGCCTCGCCGTCCACATCCAGAACCATGCGGAGGCCCTCTCCCGCACGGCGGCGGAGCGCTGGCTCGTCCCCGGCGGCCGCCCGCAGGACGGCTACGGCAGCGGCCTTTCCCCGCAGGAGGCCCTCGCCCGCATGGAGGTGCCCGCAGGCTTCTCCGTCGATCTCCTCGCCGCCGAGCCGGAGATCACCCAGCCCATCGCCATGACCTTCGACGCGCGAGGGCGGCTCTGGGTCGTCGAGGGCCACACCTATCCGGTCCGATCCGAAGGCGGCCATGGCGAGGGCAAGGACCGCATCCTCATCTTCGAGGACGCCGACGGGGACGGGACTTTCGAGACCCGCAAGGTCTTCGCCGAAAAGATCAATCTCGCCAGCGGCATCGCCGTCGGCTTCGGCGGGGTCTACGTCGGCGCGGCCCCCTACCTGCTCTTCTATCCTGACACAGACCAAAACGACCTGCCCGACGGCGAGCCCGAGGTGCTCCTCGACGGCTGGGGCTGGCAGGACACCCACGAGACCCTCAACGCCTTCGCCTGGGGACCGGACGGCTGGCTCTACGGCTGCCACGGCGTCTTCACCCATTCGCGCGTCGGCAAGCCCGGCACGCCCGACGAGGAGCGTGTCCCGATCAACGCGGGCGTCTGGCGCTTCCATCCGGTCAGCAAGGAGTTCGAGGTCTACGCCCACGGCACCAGCAATCCCTGGGGCGTCGATTTCGACGAGCGCGGCGACTGCTTCGTCACCGCCTGCGTCATCCCCCATTTCTACCATCTCTCCCAGGGCGGCCGCTACCAGAGGCAGGCCGGGCAGCATTTCGACCCCTGGACCTTCGACGACATCAAGACCATCGCCGACCACGCCCACTACGCGGGAAGCGTCCGCGACCACGCCTTCTGGGGAGAGAACAGCAAGAGCCGCCCCCCCTCGCCCACCGACACCTCGGCCCTCGGCGGCGGGCACGCCCACTGCGGCCTCGTCCTCTACCAGGCCGACGCCTTCCCGCCCGAGTATCGGGGCGACGCCTTCTTCCACAACCTCCACGGCCACCGCATCGTGCGCGAGACGCTGGAGCGCGACGGCTCCGGCCACGTCGCCCGGCACCGCCCCGACTTCCTCCTCGCGAACCACCACGACCATATCGGAGTGGGGATGTTGCTGGGGCCGGACGGCGCGCTCTACTTCTCCGACTGGACCGATCCCCAGACCTGCCACCATCGCGACGTCGAAATCTGGGACCGCTCCAACGGACGGATCTACCGCGTCCGCTACGGCGAGGCCGGGAGCACCTCTCTCGATCTGCCCTCAAAATCAGATGTCGAGCTCGTTTCCATGCTCGGTCACGCCAACGTCTTCCATTCGAGGCAGGCGCAACGACTTCTCCAGGAACGCGCCGCCGCGGGGAAACTCAACTCGGCGGGCGTCGACCTGGCTCTTGCTGAAATGATTTCCGCGAAGACCGCTTCTCCCGCTCTCCGCCTCCGCGCCCTCTGGACCCGCCACGCCTGCGGTTTGATCGACGAAGCCGGCCTCGCCTCCCTTCTCGACGATCCCGAGGAAACTCTCCGCGGCTGGGCCGTCACACTGCTCGGGGAGAAGAAGACCTCCCTTTCCGCCCCCATCCTCGCCAAGCTCGAAACGATGGCCGTCGGGGAGTCTTCCCTCTTCGTCCGCCGCCATCTCGCCTCGCTCTTGCAGCGCCTCCCCCTCGAACAGCGCTGGAAGATCGCCGAGGGCCTCGTCGGCCACGGTCGCAGCGTCAACGACCGCAACATCCCCCTGCTCTGCTGGTATGGCATCGAGCCGCTCGTCGAAGCCGATCCCGGACGCGCCCTCGCTCTCGTCGGACGCACCCCCTGGCCGAACCTGAAGGACTTCCTGACCCGCCGCGCCGCCGTCCTCCCCGAGGGGCGCGACGCCATCCTGACCTCCCTGACAAAAGCGCCAACCCCAGTCGACTTCGCGCAACGGACCGGGCAATTCCTCGCCTCCCTCGCGAGCCTGCCCCCGCTCGAGCGGCCCGCCGGATGGGACGCCGCGAAGGCGCATGGGAAAACTCTCGCCTCCGCCAGTCCCGCCGTCGCCGAAGCCCTCGCCCGGCTCGGCGTCCGTTTCGGCGATGCGGAGTTCTTCCCGAAATGGCGGGATCTCGCCCGCGACGGCAAGCAGTCCGCCAAGGCCCGCCGCGAGGCCGTCGAACTCCTCGCCGCCGGACGCGATCCCGAACTCGGCGGCCTCGCCCGCGAGCTGCTCTCCGAGACCGCTCTCCAGCCCGCCGCCCTCGCCGCCCTGCGCCAGCATCCCGGCGCCGAGACGGCGGCCGCCCTCGTTCCGCGCCTCGCCGATTTTCCCCTCGCCCTGCGCAACGAGGCCATCAACCTGCTCGCCGCGAAACCCGAATCCGCCCTCGTCCTGCTGAAGGCGGTCGATGGAAAGGCCCTGCCCTCCTCCCTCGTCTCGCCCGTGCTCCTCGACCAGTTCGCGCGGTTTGGAAATCCTGACATTGACACGCTTATCGAACGCAACTGGATCCGTGGCGACGGAGGCGGCGTCGATCTCGCGCAGCTCCCCGCCTCCATCGAGGCCTGGAAGAAAAAACTGAACCCCAAGGTCATGACCAAGGCCGACGCCTCGCGGGGACGGCAGGTCTACGCGACCACCTGCGGCACCTGCCACCCGCTTTTCGGCGAAGGCGTCGCCCTCGGACCCGACCTCACCGGCTCGAACCGGGGCGATCTCGCCTATCTCCTCGAAAACGTCCTCGCCCCCAGCGCCGTCGTCGGGAAGGACTATCTGCTGAACGTCTTCACGATGAAGGACGGCTCCACCCTCGGCGGCATGGTGCGCGGGGAGACGCCCGAGTTCGCGACGCTCGCCCTGCCCGGCGGCGCGGTCGTCGACGTGAAGCTCGCCGAGGTCCAAAAACGCGAGGAGCTGCCGCAATCCCTCATGCCCGCCGGACTCTTCGAGGCCCTGCCCCTCGATCAGGTCGCCGATCTGGTGAAGTATCTCGCCAGCCCCTCGCAGGTGCCGCCGCCCGGCGAGAAGCCCGCCGTCGATCCGGCCAGCGCGGTGCCGCCTCCGGCCCCCGGCGTCGTCCGCATCGAAGGCGAGGCGCTGATCGAAAGCGCCCTCGTCAAGGGAGGCCGGATCCGCCCCCAGGGCATGGCCGGCTTCGGCCCCGGCTGGTCGGGCAGCAGCCATCTCTGGTGGACCGGAGGCGAGCCCGGCGACGTCCTCACCCTGAAAGTCGGGGGACTGAAGCCCGGCACCCACCACGTCACCCTCTTCCCCACCACCGCGCACGACTACGCCACGGTCCGCGTCGCCGTCAACGGCCAGCTCCGCGAGGCCGACCTCTACTCGGAGAAAGTCCTGCCCGGCGCACCGATCCGCTTCGAGAGGATCAACGTCAGCCCGACCGAGCCGCTCCAGATCGACGTGCATCTCGTCGGAGCCAATCCCGCCGCCGCCCCGCGCCACATGTTCGGCCTCGACCGCGTCGAAGTGGAGGGGGCGAAGCCCTAGCGGCGCTCAAGCGAGCGTCTCGCAGAATTCACGGAAGGCGTCTTCCTCGAGATCGGTGGCGACACCGGCGACGATGTGGCTCGCGAGACTGCGCACGACGGCGGCTTGGTCGGCGGGAAGGTCCATCTTCCGGATCACGAGCGCAATGATCGAGGCGAAAGTGTTCCCATTGTAGAAGCAAAACGGGGCCATGCGATGGCAGCGGCGGCAGAGATTCACGGCCTCCTCGAGCGACATGGGCGTGAGATGGAATTCCTCCCAAAGCCGTTTCGTTTCGTCGTATCCGTCGGAAGTCGGCTTGTGCAAGGCGCTCTTTGCCGCGCACAACACCGCATTCTGGGCCTCGACCATGCTCCATGCGAAGGATCCGAGTCAACCCTGCGTCCGCTCCATCACTTCCCTTCCCGAAGTTTCATCGCTTGCTTCGCCACCTCGATCTCCCGCACTCCGGCGCTCTTGAGGTAACCCTTGCCGGTTCGGGCATAGACGGGCTTCGCCACAAAACGATCCTGAATCGCAAGTCCTTCAGCCATCAACTCCTGGAACAGGGGATCCTCCAGCAGCTTCGGATCGATCTTGGGCTTTTCGGATTCCATGACCGCGTTCTATCCGGATCCGCCCAGCCGCTTCAATCCCCGAATCCCCCGTTGACGCCGCATCCGCCGATGTCTTACTCTGCCGACGCCACATCACCGCCCATCATGAAACCGCTTCTTGCCATTCTTCTGCTCCTCTCCTTCAGCCTCCCCGCTCTGGCCACCCTTCCGGCGCTCAAGGCCGCCGAGGCCGCCGCCATCGCCCAGAACGATCTCGCCACGCGCGGCCTCGAGGACAGCGTCTACGTCGCCGAACTCGTCTACAAGGCCGCCAAGCTCCTCGGTGGGGATGGCCCCCATTGGGAGGTGCTCTGGTCCAAGGAGCTCGACGCCCAGACGCCGGGGCGCAAGGAATTCGGCCTGAAGATCAAGATGGACGGCAGCTACACGCGCTCGGTGCGCTGAGATCGAGCTCAACGCGAGACCACCGCCACGACCTCCAGAGCGAGGTCGAGGAGGCGCTCGTGCAGCTTCTCCCGCTCGTAGGGCTGCAAGACCCCGTCGGCTTTGTAGATCTGTTCGAAGCGCTCCAGATCCGCCAGCTTCGTCCGCAGGCGGGAGAGCCTCCCCGCAGCGAGCTCGCCGCTGGACTCGCCCCAGGCGATCAGCTCGCCGAGCCAGGCTTCGAAGCCGTTCACCACCGGCGTGCGGAGATTCTCGGGCACCTGTTCGAGGGGGACCGCCTGACGCTCCAGCTCGGCGAGGAAATAGACCAGGTTGTCGGCGAGCTCCTCCGGAAAGCGTTCGTCGCGCACCCGCTTCGTCAGCCAGAGCCCGGCGCGCTCGAGGAGCTGGCGATGGATCGAGAGCAGCTCGCGGCCGACATCCTCGGTGATGCGGTCCTCGACGAGGGCGGACAGGATGGCCGAGTAGTTCGCGGAGAACATCGACGCCATTTCGTAAGGCAGCCCCTCGCCGCGCATCCGCAGTTCGTGCAGATAGAGCCGCTCCTGGACGGCCGAGCGCCGCCGGAGCTGATCCCGCCACGAGCCGGTGGCCAAGGGCAGCTCGCGGACCAGATCGTTCAGGGCGTTCTCCTGCGTCCGAGCCACCCTGACCGCCGAATCGGCGAAGACCGGCAACGCGAACGAAGCCATCAGACCATACAGAAAAACTGCTCTCATTGTCAATTTTGTGAATTCCACTCATATTGAGACTTAAAAATTATAAAATCAATCTTTTTTATATTTACTTTAATTGCCTTAACTGTTAAGTTAGACAGAAGATTGCGTTGATTCGCCCGATTCCGCATCCAGCCCCGTAACCTTCTACAGCACGCCCCCTTCCTGCATGACCGCCAAACTCCTGCCCTTCCCCGCCCTTCTGCTGCTACTCGCCGCCTTCGCCGGGGACGTCTCCGCGAATCCCCTGAAGAAATCGACCGAGAAGCTCGATCTGCGCATCCGCCGCTCCGCCGAGCGCTTCGTCGAACTGCAAGCCGAAGCGGGAAAGCGCATCCCCGCCGATCTCCTCGCGCGAGCCCGCGGCATCATCATCCTGCACAAGGTCAAGGCCGGCCTAGGCATCGGGGGCGAGGCGGGCAACGGCGTCGCCCTCGTCCGCGACAAGACGAGCGGTCGCTGGAGCGCCCCCGCCTTCATCTCCTCCGCCGAGGGCAGCTACGGGCTCCAGATCGGAGCGCAGGAGTCGGTCCACGTCCTCCTCCTGATGAACGAGACCGGGTTGAAACCGCTCCTCGGCGGCACCGTGGACATCGGCGTCGACGTGGCGGCCACGGCGGGCCCCTTCGACGAAGGCGCCAAGATCGACACCACGACGATCCAAGCCCCCATCCTCGTCTACTCCGCCTCGGGCGGCCTATTCGCCGGAGCGGCCTTCAAGGGTGGCGGCATCCTGCCCGCGCAGAAGAACAACGAAATCTACTACGGCAGGGCGATGAACGACATCCTCTTCAGTCCCGCCGTCCGCCCCAGCGCCGCAGGGCAGCATCTCATCGACGTGATCGAGACCTACGCGGGGCGCCGCCCCTCGTCGTACTGAGGGATCCGGACCGGCCGGCGCGGTCCGCCTACCATTTCATCACCTTGCCGAGGAAGGCTCTCGCCGTCTCCGATCGCGGCGCGTCGAAGAAATCCTCCGCCGTCCCCGCCTCCACCACCTTGCCGGCGGAGAGAAACGCCACCGCGTCGGCGCAGCGGCGGGCGAAGCCCATCTCGTGGGTCGAGAGGACGATCCTCTGCCCCCCGAGGCACAGCTCCGAGACCAGGTCGAGCACCTCGGCCTTCATCTCCGGATCGAGGGCCGAGGTCGGTTCGTCGAGGAGCAGCAGGGAAGGCCCGTGCGCCATCGCCCGCGCGAGGGCGATGCGCTGCTGCTGGCCGCCGGAGAGCTCGGCGGG
>CAYMMC010000040.1:1664-12065 GCA_964391125.1 uncultured Akkermansia sp. | reverse complement strand
GCGTCGATACCGCGTCTCGCGGGGCCTCCACTCCGCGCGGCGCGAGGCCAGCTCTCCGTCGGGGCCGTCGAGATGGAGACGGCGCTCGGCCACGTTCACTTCGATGAAATCCCCGTCCCGGACGAGGGCGAGGGGGCCGCCGACGGCGGACTCGGGCGCGACGTGGAGGACGCAGGCGCCGTAGCTGGTGCCGCTCATGCGGGCGTCGGAAATCCGCAGCATGTCGCGCACGCCCTGCTTCAGGAGGTAGTTCGGGATCGGCAGCATGCCCCATTCGGGAATGCCGGGCGCGCCGATCGGACCGGCGTTCTGCAGGACGACGATGTGGTCCGGGGTGAGACCGAGGGATTCGTCGTGGATGCGGGCCTTCAAGTCGGCGTAGTCGGAAAAGACCGCCGCCCTTCCCCGATGCGCCAGCAGGCGGGGCTCCGCCGCGGTCGGCTTGATGACGGCCCCGTCGGGGGCGAGGTTGCCGCGGAGGACGAAGGTGCCGCCGGCCTTGGAGACGGGACGGTCGAGGGGACGGATGACCTCGTCGTCGTGGACCCGGGCGCCCTGGAGGTTCTCCCCCAGGGTTTTTCCGGAGACCGTGAGGCAATCGAGACGGAGGTGCGGCCCGATCCGGGCGAGCAGGGCGCGGAGCCCCCCCGCGTCGTAGAAATCCTCCATCAGGTAGTCGCCGCAGGGCCTGATGTTGGCGACGACGCGGACCTCCTGCGAGAGCCGGTCGAATTGCTCCAGGGTCAGCCGGATCCCGGCCCGGCCCGCCATGGCGATGAGGTGGACGATCGCGTTGGTCGAGCCCCCGAGGGCCATGTCGGCGACGATGGCGTTGTGGAAGGCGTCCTCGGTGAGCAGCTTGCGCGGGGTGGTCCGCTCCCAGACCAGATCGACGATGCGGCGACCGCAGGCCGCCGCCATCCGCGCGTGGGTGGAGTGGACCGCCGGGATGGAGGTGGAGCCCGGCAGGCAGAGGCCCAGCACCTCCGCGAGCGCCGTCATGGTCGACGCCGTGCCCATCGTCATGCAGTGGCCGGGGGAGCGGGCGATGCCGTCCTCCAGCTCGAGCCAGCCGTCCTCGCAGAGATTGCCCGCCTGGCGCTCGGCCCAGTATTTCCACATGTCCGTGCCGGAGCCGAGCGCTTCGCCGCGCCAGCAGCCTTTCAGCATGGGGCCCGCCGGGAGGAAGATGGAGGGCAGGTTCGCCGAAGTCGCGCCCATGATGAGGGCGGGCACGGTCTTGTCGCAGCCGCCCATGAGGACGACGCCGTCGAGCGGGTAGCAGCGCATCGTCTCCTCGACTTCGAGGGCGAGGAGATTGCGGTAATACATGCTCGTCGGCTTCATGAAGCTCTCCGACAGCGACATCACCGGGATTTCCACGGGGAATCCTCCCGCCTGCCAGACGCCGCGCTTCACCTCCTGCGCCCGGTCGCGGAAGTGGGTGTGGCAGTTGTTCATCTCCGACCAGGTGTTGAGGATGCCGATGCAGGGCTTGGCCTGGAAGTCCTCGGCGCCGAAGCCCATCTGCTTCAGGCGGGAGCGGTGGCCGAAGCTGCGCTGGTCGTCGGGGGCGAACCAGCGGGCGCTGCGCAGGGTGGAGGGATCCCGAGGCGGGGGGAGGGAGTCGGACATGGAGCGATCTTCGCGGGGTGCGCGGGAAAAGAAAAGGCGAAAAGGCGATGCCGGAGAGCCATGGCGACCTATGCGAGCCCGACGCGATGGGAACGGCGGGGCCGCCCATGGCCTTCGAGTCGCTGCCGCCCGCCCTTCTGCCCGCCGCCTTCCAAGGCGGCTTCGAGCGCCTCGCGGCGGAGGTGCATCCGTGGAGGGGAACTCGCGAGAACTTCTTCCGAAGGGTCCTCAGGCCTCGGCGAGACTGGGGTAGTCGGTGTAGCCTTCGGCGGGATCCTCGAGGCCGATGGGGTAGAAGGTCTGGGGATTCGGGCGGTTGAGCGCCGCGCCCTTCGCCAGCCTCGCGGGCAGGTCGGGATTGGCGATGAACTGGCGGCCCCAGGAGGCGGCGTCGGCCTCGCCTTCCGCAATCATGCGTCCGGCCACGAAGGGCGTCAGGTTCATGTTGGCGACGACGGGACCGCCGAAGAGACGCCGCATCCGCGGCATGAGCCGCTCCTCGCCCAGCGCCTCGAGCTGGGCCTCCTCGCCGGCTTCCTCCCCGGGTCCGCCGTCGGGCGTGGGGAAGACCACGCCTTCGCGGATGAAGAGGAAGGCCAGCTTGCGCCTGCCGGCTTCCTCCGCGACGTGGCCGAAGGTGGCGGCGGGGTCGGAATCCCCCATGTCGTGGCTGTCGCAGCGCGGCGAGAGGTGCAGCCCGACGCGGTCCGCCCCCCACACCTCGACGGCGGCGTCGACGATCTCCAGCATGAAGCGGGCCCGGTTTTCCACCGAGCCGCCGTAGCGGTCGTTTCGCCGATTGGTGCGGTCCTGCAGGAACTGGTCCGGCAGGTAGCCGTTGGCCCCGTGGATCTCGACTCCGTCGAAGCCGGCGAGCTTGGCATTGGCCGCCGCCTTGCCGTAGTCCGAGACGATGGCGGGGATCTCATCCAGCTCCAGCGCCCGGGGCGTGGCGAAGTCCCGTTTCGGGCGCAGCAGGCTGACGTGGCCGGCCGGGCGAATCGCGCTGGGGGCCACGGGCGGATTCCCATCCAGGTAGATCGGGTCGGAGATCCGCCCCACGTGCCAGAGCTGCAGGACGATCCGCCCGCCCTCGCGATGGACCGCGTCCGTGACCCGTCGCCAGCCATCGACTTGCTCGTCGCTCCAGATTCCCGGCGTGTCCGGATAGCCGACGCCCTGGGGCGAGACGGAGGTCGCCTCCGAAACGATCAGCCCGGCGCCGGCGCGCTGCGCGTAGTATTCCGCCATCAAGGCGTTCGGCACGCGCCCGGCGCTGGCCCGGCAGCGGGTCAGGGGGGCCATGACGACGCGGTTGGGCAGCTCCCAGGCGCCGAGCCGCAGGGGCTGGAGGAGGAGGGATTCGGGGGAAAGGCTCATGGGCAAGGGGAAAACGTTCGCGGAACTGTCCGCACGAAGGATGCCAGGCGCAAGGAATATGGCTCGGAGCGGCGGGAACAGCCGGGGAGGGGAAGGCGGACATCGGAGGGCGATCCCCGTCCGCCTTCTCCTCGAAGGACCTCGCCGATCCGCCCGTGGCTACCGGCTCCCCCGCATCCCGGCCGCGACGCTCATTTCGCCGATCCCCCGAAGAGGATGCAGATCGGCGCGGGCACCTGGATGATGGCGCCGCGCTGGTAGGTCAGTCGGCCGGTCTCGGGATCGACGGCATGCACCGAGACGGTGTGCGAGTCGGCGCCGGCGGCGAGGAGCCACTTTCCGTCGGGGCTGAGGTTGATGTTGCGGGGGAAGGCGCCGCGGATGGGCTGGACCTGGATGCGCTCCAGCTCGGCCCCGCCCGCGTCGGCGCGAAAGACGGTGACGCTGTCGTGCCCGCGGTTGGAGTAGTAGACGAAGGGCCCCTCGGGATGCACGAGGATCTCGGCGGCGGCGTGGAACATCTCGCCGGCCATCGTTTCCTCGCTCATCGAGGGGACGGTGTCGAGGCGCTTGGCCTCGCCGCTGGCGGCGTCCCAGGAGAAGACGGTGAGCGTGGAGTTCAGCTCGTTGAGCAGGTAGAGGTGCTTGCCGTCCTGCGAGAAGCGCATGTGGCGCGGGCCGCCGCCGGGGACGGATTCGGCGAAACCATGGCGGACGATGGCGGGTTGGTCGGACTCGACCCGGTAGATGGCGATGCCGTCGAGGCCGAGGTCGGGGACGAAGGCGTAGCGCCCGTCGGGCGAGAAGCCGCACCAATGGGGATGGGGGGCGTCCTGGCGGTTCCCCACGACCTTGGACCCGCCTTCGTGCTCGGTGACGGTGGCCACCCCGGGCTTGCCCTCGGCGTCGAGTGGCAGCAGGGAGACCGAGCCGCCGCCGTATTGGGCGGTGAGAAGGAATTTTCCGGAAGGATGGACGGCGACATGGGCCGCGCCGCCGTCGCCGGTGGGCTCGAAGTGGAGGAACTCGAGGGCGCCGTCGGCGGCGATGCGGTAGGCGGCGACGCCCCCGACCTGATCCCGGGTGGCCACGGCGTAGAGCTTGGCGCCGTCGGGATGGAGGGCGAGGAAGCCAGGCGAGCCGATCTCGTGGGCGAGCTCGGCGGGGGAAAGCCGGCCTTTCTCCGTGTCGAAGGTGGCGCGGTAGATGCCTGCGGCCCCGCGCCCTCCGGTGCCGAAGTAGACGTGGCGAATCTCGGCGGAAAGGGTCGTCGCGAGAGCCAACTGGACGAAGACGAGGAGCGGAGCGAAGGCTTTGGTTTTCATGGCCCGGCAACTCTGGCACGTCCGTGCGCGCTCCGCACCTTCGCAAATCCGCCATGCGGGGGCCTGGTTTCGGAGCAAGAGATTGACGCCGGTCCGCGCATCGCGGACGGATTCGAGGGAGAGGTTTTTGTTGGCAAACGGATCGACATCTGCTCCCTTGCCGGACTCCGAAGCATGAAACTCCGACACGCGCTCGCGCTCCTCCCGGGGGCCGCGCTCGCCCTCCTCGCATCCTCCTGCCACACGGTGGGGCCGGACTACGTCGGTCCGAAGACCCACGTCCCGGACGCATGGTCGCGCAGCGCCATGCGCGACCTGGGCGGCGAATCGTCCCTGGCGGGCTGGTGGAAGGGCTTCCGCGACCCGGCGCTGAACGCCCTCGTCGAGCGCGCCCGCAGCGCCAACCCCGACCTGAGGGGCGCCCTCGCCCGCATCGCCGAGGCGCGGGCGCAACGCGGCATCGCGCGGAGCCAGGGGCTGCCCCAGGCCAACGCCGCGGCCTCCTACACCCGCCTGCGCATCAGCGAAACCCGCGACGGAATGAGCGGAGCCCGCGACCAGGCGGGCGCCCCCACCGGGGGCCTCTCGCGCAACAATCCCACGAGCCTCTACAGCACCGGCTTCGACGCCGGCTGGGAAGTCGACCTCTTCGGCGGCATCCGCCGCTCCGTCGAGGCCGCCGAGGCCAACATCGCCGCCCGCGAGGAGGGCTACCGCGACGCCCTCGTCACCCTTTTCGCGGAGGTCGCCCTGAACTACGCCGACTACCGCACCTTGGAGGAGCGCATCGCCGTGGCCAACCGCAACATCGAGGCCCAGCGCGATTCCGTCGATCTCGCCCGAGGCCGCCTCGAGGCGGGGCTCGTCCCCCGCATGGACGTGACCCAGGCCGAAACGAACCTCGCGCTGTCCGAAGCCTCCGTGCCGCTCCTCCGCGCCGAGCTGGCCGCCGCCAAGAACCGGCTCGCCTCTCTCACGGGAGGGTTCCCCGCCTCGGTCGAGAGCGTGCTGGGGCGCTCCCGCGGCATCCCCGTGCCCTCGCCGGGCTACTCCTCCGGACTGCCCGCCGACCTCCTCCGCGCCCGCCCCGACATCCGCCGCGCCGAGCGCGAGCTGGCCGCCCAGACCGCCCGCATCGGCGTGGCCGAAGCCGAGCTCTACCCCCGCCTCGCCCTCGCCGGCGACTTCCAGCTCCAGTCCGCCCGCAGCGGCGACCTCTTCGACAGCGCGAGCCGCGCCTACGGCTTCGGCCCCTCCTTCCGCTGGGCCATCTTCAGCGCCGGGCGCATCCGCAACCAGATCGCGGCCGAGGAGAGCCGCGCCCTCCAGGCCCTCGCCGACTACGAGAGCTCCGTCCTCGCCGCCGTCGAGGAGGTCGAGACCTCGATGGCCGCGATCCAGCACGAGCGCGACCGCCTCGCCGACCTCGGTCGTGCCGTGGCCGCCTCGCGCGAGACCGTCGATCTGGTCAAGAGGAACTACGAAAGCGGACTCGTCAGCTTCCAGAACGTGCTCGACGCCGAGAGGACCAAATTCGGCGCCGAGGACGAGGAGACCTTCAGCCGCGGCCAAGTCGCCCGCCACTACATCGCCCTCTACAAAGCCCTCGGCGGAGGAACCCAGTCCGAATACGTTCCCGAAGCCGCCCCCTCCATCCGGCCGGGGCGCTTCGGGAGGCGGGCCAAGACGGCGGCGAAGGAGGCAGCCTCCTCCGCCGAGCCGGTCGAGGCTGCCCAGCCAGCCGAACGCTGAGCCCGGGCCCGGAGGCGGGGCGCCAACGACGTCCCGCCGCGCAGCAGGCGCGTCCATCGGACCCGAATGGCTCGAAAGAGCATTCTGGTTTTCATGAATTTGAGAAAAATTCTTTTGAACATTCCTGTTCAAAGTAATACTGATAAGTTAAAGACTTGTCTTTCTTAGCTTCTCGGTTAAGTCATGAACACTCGAATGACCTCTCAACCCCACCACTCCATCCCGGCGATGGTGCCTCCCGCCAACTGCTTCACGGTGCTGGTGGTCGACGACATGCTGCCCAACCGGGTCCTGCTCGGGAAGGTTCTCAAGCATGCCGGCTACGGCGTGGTGGAGGCCGCCGACGCCCGAGGGGCGCTTGAGCTCCTTTGCGGCGGAGCCGCGCCCGACCTCGTCATCACCGACATCGAGATGCCGGGCATGGACGGCGTCGCCCTGGTCGAGGAGATCCGCCGCCTCGATTCGCCCGTTTCGAAGGTTCCCATCATCGCCGCCTCCGGCAACGCCGACGAAACGATGCGCCGCCAGGTCCTCGCGGCCGGGGGCGATCTCTTCCTGACGAAGCCCTTCGACCTCGCCCAGCTCCGCCGCGAGATCGTCTCGCTGATCAAAGCCCGTCGCCAGCCCTCCGCCTCGCGCCCGGAAAGCCCGATCCGGACTTCCGCCCCCAATCGCATCGAACTGCGCCTCCACGACGCGAGCTGACTCGCTCCGACCGAAAGCGGCGGTCTCCGTCCCGATCCGGTCCGAATCTCGCCGCCTCCCGAGCGGGGTGCAACGCCCCGGCCCAACACGCGGGGCGCCTCCCGGGCAAGGCCGCGGCGGTCGCCGAATCGCATGAGCCCCCCGCCCTCGCTCCACCTCGCGCCGATGCAGGACGTCTCCGTGCTGCCTCTGTGGCGCTGCCTGGAGCGGCGCGGGGGACCGGACCTCTATGTCACCGAATATTTCCGGGTCCACCCGGGCTCGCGTCCGGAGCGCGACATTCTTCGTTCCATCGTCGCCTTCGAGACGGACAAGCCCGTCGTCGCCCAGATGATCGGAACCGAAGCGGACGACCTCGTGCGCACGGCCCGCCATCTCGAGGAGCGCACGCCCTGCGCCGGCATCGACCTGAACCTCGGTTGCCCCTCGCCCAAGGTCTGTGGAAAGTCGGCGGGAGGCGCCTTGTTGCGACAAGCCGATCGGATCCGCCGCCTCGTCGAGGCCTTGCGTCCGGCAGTGCGGGGAACGCTGACGCTGAAGACCCGGATCGGCTACGAATCCCCCGATGAGTTCGGCGCCCTCCTCGAGCTCTACGCCAGCCTGCCGCTCGACGGCATCGCGGTGCACGGCCGGACCGTGCGCGAGCGCTACCAGTCCGAGGTTCACGTCGGCGCGATCGCGGAGGCGGTGGCCAAGCTTCCCTTTCCGGTCGTCGCGAACGGTTCCGTCGTCTCCGCCGCGACGGCCCGCGCCATGGCGGAGCGGACCGGAGCGGCGGGGCTGATGGTCGGTCGCGGCGCGATTCGGGACCCCTGGATCTTCGGCTCGATCCGGGCCGCCTTCTCCGGCGTCGAGCCCCCACGGCCTTCCCTGCGCGAGCTTCGCGACTACCTCCTCGAGCTGACCGAGGAGGTCCGCGCCGAAGGCCGCTTCCACCGGGAGATCGACCTGGTGAACCGCATGAAGAAGTTCACGAACTACGTCGCCTCCGGCATCTCCGACGGAACGTTCTCGCACGAGCTACGCCGCGCCACGAGCCTGGAGGATTTCCTCCGATCCTGCCAAACCCACCTCGACCGCGACCTTCCCTTCCCCGCCGAACCCCGGGAGGACGGAACGCTCTTCTGCGGATTCGTCAGAGCGCTTCCTCCTTGTGGAAGTAGATCTTGATGAACTCCATCCCCTTGTCCTCGTCGCGGCCCCGCTCCAGAAAATGGGCGGCCTGATGGACGAAGCCCGAGGAGAACTTCAACTCGACCCCGACGTCCAGCTTCATCCGGCTCCGGAGCCGGTTCCCGGCCTTTTCCGCCTCCTTTTTCGAGACGGGGAACTTCTCCTGCACCGGCTCGCCCCGCTCCTCCTCGTAGTCGACCTTGAAGGCCTCGAACTGGGCGATGCGCTCGGGCTTCTCCAGGGCCTTCTCCTCGAACTCGGCGAGGTCGAACTCGTCGGTCTCCTTGAGGAAGTCCATGGCCCGGCTCGCCACCTCCATGCGCTCCTCCGCCGCGGTCTCCTCGGGCAGACCGCGCTTGGCGAACTCGACGCAGAGCTCGGAGAAGCGGCGGGTCAGGTAGCCGTCGTCGGTCACCGGGCGGGCTCCGGCGAAGTCGCGCACCCAGAAGCGGGTGTCGCCGCCGCCCTTGTCGAAGAGGTAGACGGAGAAGCCGTCGGCGCGGCCGTGGTTCAGGACGAGACAGCCCTTGTCGATCTTGTCCGGGTAGATCCCCTGCTCGGTGGTCAGGACGAGGTCGCCGTCGCGCTCGGAGATCTGCAAAAAAGGGACGCGGCTCTCCGACTTCACGATGCTGAGCGCCTGGACCGCCTCGCCGAGGACGCCGACCTGGTCGATCAGGGCGACGCAGAGGTCGCCGGACTTGATGTTGGGATGCTGGGACTTCGCGTGGAGATGCCGGGCGATCGCCGCGCCTTGCTCCAGCAGGGCGGCGTTGTCGTCGAAGATCGCGGCGGCGGCGGCGAAGAGCTCGTTCTTCTCCAGCCCGATGTGGTGGTGGAGCTGGTGCACCTCGAGGGAGCGGAAGGACTTGAGGAAGCAGTGGGTGAGCAGCTCGGCCTCCTCCTCCTGGAAGCGGCAGAGCTGCTGCGAGGTGCGGAGGGGTTCGTTGCGCACGGGATTGCCGACTTTCGCGAGGGACATCGCGACGAGCTGGGCGTTCCGGAAGTTCGGGGTGATGGCGGCCATGGCGCGGGGTCGGGGCTCACTTGGGCGAGAGCAGGGAGCGCCCCGTCATCTCCGGCGGCGCGGGCACGCCCAGCAAGGCCAGAATGGTGGGGGCGATGTCGGCGAGGATGCCGTCGTCGAGGCGATGGCGGTCCGCGTCGTCCGCGACGTAGAGGAGGGGGACGGGAAAGGTGGTGTGCGCCGTCTGCGGGGATCCGTCCTCGTTCAGCATCTGCTCGCAGTTGCCGTGGTCGGCGGCGACGAGGAGGCAGCCGCCCAGCCCGAGCACCTTCGCGACGACCCGCTCGACGCAGCGGTCGACGCATTCCACGGCGCGGATCGCGGCGGGCACGTTGCCGGTGTGGCCGACCATGTCGGGGTTGGCGTAGTTCACGATGACGAGGTCGTAGTCGGCGGCGCGGTCGAGGATCGTCCGCGTCACCTCCTCGGCCGACATCTCGGGCTTCTCGTCGTAGGTGGCGCAGTCCTGGGGGGACTGGAGCATCTGGCGGTCCTCGCCGGGATTCGGTTCCTCCACGCCCCCGTTGAAGAAGAAGGAGACGTGCGGGTATTTCTCCGTCTCGGCGACGCGGAGCTGCCTCAGGCCCGCCGCCGCGACGACCTCGCCGAGGGTGTTCTTCAGCTCGATGGTGGGGAAGACGACGGGGCAGCCGTAGGTCTCGTCGTATTCGGTGAGGGTGAGGTAGGCCGTCGCGGGGAAACCGCCCCGGTCGAAGCCGGAGAAGTCCGCCTTCAGGAAGGCGAGGCTGAGCTGGCGGGCGCGGTCGGCGCGGAAGTTGAAGAGGAGCACGACGTCGCCGTCGCGGACGCGGCGCTCCCCGACATGGCCGAAGACGAGGGGCTTGAGGAATTCGTCCGTCTCGCCCTGGCCGTATCGTTCCGCGACGGCGGCGGAGGGCCGGTCGCCGCGGGCCTCGCCCCGGCCGAGGACGATGGCGTCCCAGGCGAGCCGGGTGCGATCCCATCGCTTGTCGCGGTCCATCGCGTAGTAGCGTCCCACGACGGTGGCGATGGTCGCGCCGGAAGCGGCCAGCCCCTCCTCGCAGCGGGCGAGATAGCCCTTCCCGCCCGTCGGCGAGGTGTCGCGCCCGTCGGTGATGGCGTGGACCATGATGTCGTCCACTCCCGCCGCCTTGGCCGCGTCGGCGAGGGCGACGAGATGGTCCTGATGGCTGTGGACCCCTCCGTCGGAGACGAGGCCGATCAGATGCAGCCGCGACGCGCCCGCCTTGGCGAAGGCGTCGACCAGCACCGGATTGGACGCGAGCTCGCCGTCGGCGATGGCCTTGTTGATGCGGGTGAAGTCCTGGTAGACGATGCGGCCGGCCCCGAGATTGAGGTGGCCGACTTCGGAGTTGCCCATCTGCCCGTCCGGCAAACCCACGTCCATGCCCGAGGTGCGGA
>CAYMMC010000040.1:0-1654 GCA_964391125.1 uncultured Akkermansia sp. | reverse complement strand
GAGCTGGGAGACGGGGTAGCGCTCGTGGAGGGACCGGGTGAAGGGGATGTCCGCGAGGCGGGGGCAGTCGCCGTAGCGCTCCGCACCCGCAGGACCCGCTGGATTGTCCCCCCATCCGTCGCGGATGATGAAAACGACTGGTTTCTTCGCCATAGGCGGGAGTGATCGGGCAGGATGGGCCGCCGCGCAAGCGAATCGAGCGACGCCCGACCGCCCGGCCGGTCTCCGGACGGCGGATTCGCCTTCGCGCAAAGCGATTTTCTCGCCTATCGTGACGGTTCGCCTCCCTCCGTTCCGAACCAGTCCGCCGCCATGCCCCGCGCCCGTTTCCGCCCCTGCATCGACCTTCACGAAGGCCGGGTGAAGCAAATCGTGGGCGGCACCCTCGACTCGGCCACGGAATCGCTGAAGACGAATTTCATCAGCGACCGCCCCGCCTCGTGGTTCGCGGAGCGCTACGCGGCGGACGGGCTGAAAGGGGGGCACGTCATCCAGCTCGGCCCCGGCAACCGGGACGCCGCCCGCGCGGCCCTCGCCGCCTACCCCGGCGGTCTGCAGCTCGGAGGAGGCGTCACGGCGGAGAACGCGGCGGAATGGCTCGAGGCGGGCGCCTCGCACGTCATCGCCACCTCCTGCCTCTTCGACCGGGAGGGGCGCTTCCAGCCCGAACAGCTCGAGCGCCTCGTCGCGGCGGTGGGGCGGGAGCGCCTCGTCGTCGACCTCAGTTGCCGTCGGCGCGGCGACGCCTGGATCGTGGCGATGGACCGCTGGCGGACCCCCACCGACCTGCCCGTCGCCCCCGAAACCCTCGACGCCCTGGCCGGCTCCTGCGACGAGTTTCTCGTCCACGCCGCCGACGTCGAGGGAAAATGCCGCGGCATCGACGGCGAACTGGTCGCCCTGCTCGGCGCGTGGGGAAAGCGCCCCCTCACCTACGCCGGCGGCGCCTCGACGCTGGCCGACCTCGAACTCGTGGACCGCCTCGGCGGAGGGCGGGTCGACCTGACCATCGGCAGCGCCCTGGACCTCTTCGGCGGGACCGGGGTCCGCTACGAGGATTGCCTGGCCTTCAACCGACTGGGGTCCTGAAGCGCACCGCGGGAGACGACCGAAGCGCCCCGGATCCCACGGGGGCTCAGCCCCCCGCCGCAGGCAGGGCCGCCTCCGTCTCCGGAGCGGAGGCCTTGGACTTGTATTCGTCGAGGCGCTCGACGTATTCCTCCTTCTCCGGATCGAGGGCGACGGCCTTCTCCATGTATTCGACGGCCTTCTCCCGGTCGCCGAGCCGGTGGAAGACTTGCCCGATGTGGTCGTAGATGACGGCGTCCTCCTCTTCGACGAGGACTTCGGCGCGGAGGAGCTCGTCCCTGGCCGCCTCGAACTGCCCCTTCTTGAAGTAGAACCAGCCGAGGCTGTCCGCGATGGCCCCGCTGTCGGGCGCCAGCTCGACGGCCGTCTTGATGAGCTCCCCGGCCTCGTCGATCCTCACGTCGTTCTCCAGCCACATGTAGCCGAGGTAGTTGTAGACGGTGGCGGTGAACTCCTGGTTCTTGTCGTCGGGATCGTTCTTCGCGATCATCTCGATCGTCTTGCGGAAGAGCTTCTCGGCCTCGTCGAAGTTGCCGCTGCGCTCGTGGGCGGCGGCGTAGCGGAA
>CAYMMC010000039.1:6351-12088 GCA_964391125.1 uncultured Akkermansia sp. | reverse complement strand
CCCAAGCGCGGCGAGGACGCGCTCAGCCTGGAGCAGTATTCCTCCGACATGGTCGACCTCGCCCTGAAGGCCCTCGAGGGCGTCGACTACGAGCGTCCCGAGTCCATCGCCATGGCCGAGACCCGCATGACGCTGAGCTACCGCCTCCCCGACAAGCAGCGCCTCGAATGGGCCCGCAGGGTCATGGACGAAGTCGGCGACCGCCTCGTCAAGACCCAGCCCGAAATCTACGCCCGCGAGCAGATCCTGCTCGACGAGAAGAAGCGGACCGAAGTCGTCGTGCAAGGCCTGCGCCTCGGCGACAGGATCGCCATCGCCACCACCCCGACCGAGACCTACGCCCTCACCGGTCTGAAGATCAAGGCGGCCAGCCCGCTTCCGCACACCATGGTCATCGAGCTGGCCAACGGCGGCGACGGCTACATCCCCCCGCCGGAGCAGCACCTCCTCGGCGGCTACAACACTTGGCCGGCCCGCTCCGCCGGACTGGAGGTCCAGGCCGAGCCCAAGATCGCCGAGGCCGCCGTCCAGATGCTGGAGCAAGTCGGCGCGAAACCGCGCGCCGACCGCCGCGCCGAGCCGGGACCCGCCGTGCTGAAGACGCTGGCGATGGAGCCGCGCGCCTACTGGCGTCTCGACGAGTTCGCCGGACCCCGCGCCATCGATGCCTCTCCGAACGGGATCGACGCGATCTACGAGCCGAGGGTGCTCTTCTACCTCCAAGGCCCGAACGACGCCGCCTTCGCCAAAGGCGGGATCAACCGCAGCGCCCACTTCGCCGGGGATCGGCTCGGCGCGAGGATCCCGGGGCTGACTGGCAGGGACTACACCGTCTCCCTCTGGTTCTGGAGCGGAACGGCGAACGGCGTGATGGAAGGGGATGAATGGATTTTCTCGCGGGGCACGAACTATGGCCAGCGTCGCGGAAGCGGCGACCATGTCGGCATCCGTGAACTGGAGCCCGGCATCCGGCGCATCGTCTTTGACCATCCGACAACCCCGGAAAGCCCCGCCACACCGGAGAATATCGTCGAGCGGTGGAAATGGCATCACCTTGCCATTGTCCGTTCCGGCAATTCCGCCCGTGTTTTCCTCGACGGCGCCATGCTGGTCCACGCCTCCGATGACGACTCCCCCGAATCCAATCCCGACGCCTTCTTCTTCGGCGGAAGCTGCACCGGCGAGGGGAACTTCGAAGGTCGTCTCGACGAGATCGCCGTCTTCGACCGCGCCCTCGGTGCGGAGGAGGTCCAGAAGCTGCACGCTCTCGGGAAAGACGAGTAAACGAAGCCGAGGCTGGCTTTCCCGGGAGATTCCCTCCCGCCCACGGAGAGCAGAAAGCCCCTGCCGGAGCCTTCCTCTCCGGCACGCCTCCGGCCTAACTTTCGTGGAAAATCGGGCGGGCCATGCCAAAGTGAGGCCCCCCCGGCCTCCTTTCATGAAACGCGTCCCCTTCCTCTGTCTCGCCCCCTTCGCGATCCACGCCGCCACGGGTTCCGGCCAGGAAGAGCCGCAGAAGGACGGCAAGGCCCTGTCCGGACCCGTCGAATTCCTCACCCGCGAAGCCTACGACGAGGAAGCCAAGCTGAGAATCGCGAACTTCAAGCTGCCCGAGGGCGTCACGGCCTCGCTCTTCGCCGACTCCAGCCAAACGCAGAATCCCAGCGCGATCTGCTTCGATCCGCAGGGGCGCCTCCACGTCGCCGAGATCCACCGCTGGCGCGCCGGCGTGCAGGACATCCGCAACGAACCGCAGCTCCTGCTCGACGACCTCGCGGTGCAAAGCAACGCCGACCGCCTCGCCATGTACGAGCGGGACGAGGCGACGCGGCCCCTCTCGTTCTACACCGAGTTCGCCGACCGCATCGTCCGCATCGAGGACGCGGACGGCGACGGACGGGCCGACCGCGCCTCGGTCTTCGCCGACGGCTTCAACGACGCCCTCGACGGGCCCGGCATCGGACTGATCTCCGGGGACGACGGCGCCATCTACTACACGAACATCCCGCATCTCTGGCGCTTGCAGGACACGGACGGCGACGGCGTCGCCGACGAGCGCGTCTCCCTGCAGGACGGCTTCGGCGTGCGCATGAGCATCTCCGGCCACGACATGCACGGGCTCGCCTGGGGTCCCGACGGCAAGCTCTACTGGTCCATCGGCGACCGCGGCTATTCCTTCACCACCAAGGAGGGCCGCCACTACCACCGCCCCTTCACCGGCGGCGTCTTCCGCTGCGATCCCGACGGCTCGAACCTGGAGGAGTTCCACACCGGCCTGCGCAACCCGCAGGAGCTCGCCTTCGACGCCTACGGCAATCTCTTCACCTGCGACAACAACGCCGACGCCTGGGACACCGGTCGCCTCGTCTACGTGGTGGAGGGCGGCGATTCGGGCTGGCACCACGGACATCAAGTCCTGATGAACTTCCGCAACCCTCTGAAGCTACGCACCCCCGACTACGACCATCCCGGCCACAAGCGCATCCCGATCAACGCCTGGACCGCCGAAGCGCTCTGGGAGCCCCATCGCGAGGGACGCCCCGCCCACGCCCTGCCGCCCATCGAGAAGGTCTCGTGGGGCCCGAGCGGGCTGGTCTACAACTACGGCGTCACCACGATGCCGGAGCGCTACGCCGAGCACTTCTGGGTCTGCAACTTCGGCGGCGCCAAAGGGGATCTCGAGGCCTTCACGGTGAAGGAGTCCGGCGCCGGCTTCGCCCTCGGACGGAAGGAGGTCTTCATGGTCGGTCTGGGCAACACCGACGTGGAGTTCGGCCCCGACGGCCGCATGTACCTCAGTTGCTTCAACAACAGCGGCTGGTACAAGCAGGACCTCGGCAACATCTACGCCCTCGCCTCGACCGAGGTGGCGGCGGCCCGCGCCGAGGAGCTCGAGACCACCCGGTCCCTGCTGACGAAGCCCTTCTCCGACCATGGAACGGAAGTCCTCGGCGGCCTGCTCGCCCACGCCGATCTGCGCGTCCGTCTCGGGGCCCAGTTCGAGCTCGCCCGGCGGGGCGAGAGCGCTTCCTTCGCGGCCGCCCTCGGGCAGACCGCGAACCGCTTCGAACGCCTCCACGGACTCTGGGGCCTGGGGCAGCTCGCCCGCGCCGACGAGTCGCACCTCTCGCCGGTGATCGCCGCCTTGGCCGACGCGGACGCCGAGGTCCGCGCCCAGGCCGCCAAGGTGCTCGCCGACTCCCGCACGGCGGCGGCGGGCGAGGCCTTGATCCCCCTGCTCGAGGACGCCTCGGACCGGGTCAAGGCCTTCGCCGCCATCGGAGTTGGAAAATGCGGCATCGCCTCCGCCTTTCCGAAGCTGCTCGACCTGCTGGCGCTCAACGACAACCGAGACGTTTTCCTCCGCCACGCCTGCGTCCAGGGCTTGTGGTATCTGAACGACCGCGAGAAGATCCTCAAGCAGGCGAAGAACGAATCCGCCGCAGTGCGGCTCGCCATGCTGCTGACCCTGCGCAAGCTCGAAGATCCCAGGGTGAAGTATTTTCTCTCCGACCCGGACGAAGCGATCCGGTCCGAGGCCGTCCGCGCGATCCACGATCTCGACCTTCCCACCGCCCAAGGCGACCTCGCCCGCGAGATCCGTCCCTACGCGGACGCTGCCGAAGGCGCGCGGATGCCCTCGGACCATCGCGACGAGATTCTCCAGCATCGGCTTGTCAACGCGAACTTCCGCCTCGGCGGCATCGAGAACGCGGCGAATCTGCTCGCCTACGCCGCGCAACGGAAACTTCCCGAAAGGCTGCGCGAACAGGCGCTGCTCGCCCTCTTGGAATGGCGTTCGCCGGGCCCCGTGGATGCGGTCACCGGACATTACCGCCCCCTCGACGCCGATTCGCGCGACGACATCTCGGAAGCGGTCAACGCGGGGCTGCCCGCCGTCTTCGCCTCGGCCACGGGGCCGCTCGTCGGTCTCGCCACCCGCCTCGCCCTCGCCTACGGGGCACCGGCCCCCGCAGCGCTGCTGAAGGCGCAGGCCCTCGATCCGTCGGCGGACGCCGTCTCCCGGATCAGTTCGCTCGAGGGACTGTTCCGCCAGGATCCGGAAGCGCTCGCCGCGCATTGGGACGAGCTTCTCGAGCTTGATGCGGCGCCGGTCCGGGCCGCCGCGATCGCGCTGCTGACCCGGCAGGATGCCGCCAAGGGCACCGCCGCCGCCATCGCGATGGCCCGGTCGGAGGAGCTGCGGCTCCGGCAGGCGGGCTACCGCCTGCTCGGGGAGTCCGACGAACCCGAGGCCACCGCCTTTCTGCGCGAGCGCATCGCCCGGCTCGACGAGGAGCTTCCCGGCGCCCTTCTCGACCTGATCGACAGCGCCGCCAAGAAGGACGACCCCGCGATCCGCGCCGCCCTCGAAGACCACCGCCGGGCGCACGACCCCGCCGATCCATTGGCGCCCTTCCTGATCGCCCGCGAAGGCGGGGACCCGCAGACAGGAAAGGAGATCTTCCTCACCCACGCCGCCGGGCAGTGCTCCAAGTGCCACAAGATCGACGGCGACGGAGGCGTCGCCGGCCCCGACCTGAGCGGCGTCGGCCAGATTCGCGACGCCGACTACCTCCTCCAGGCCCTCGTCGCCCCCAGCGCGGTCGTCGCCCCGGGCTACGGCATCACGCTGGTCGCCCTGAAGAGCGGCGAGAGCCTCGGCGGCGTCCTCATGAAGGAGGACGAGGACGAAATCGTCCTGAGCGTTCCCGATCCCGGCTCGCCCGGAAGCCAGGTGCAACGCGCCATCCCCATGTCCGAGGTCTCCAACCGGCTCCCCCCCGTCTCCGCCATGCCGCCCATGGGACAATTGCTCACCAAGTCCGAGATCCGGGACCTCGTCGCCTATCTCGCCTCGCTCAAGAAAAGGGGCGTCAATAGGGGCCATTGATCCGCCGTCCCATCCGTTCATGGAGGATGGGGAGGAGATGCCCTCCTTGAAACCTCCGGGTCTTCCCTCTATAGTTCCTTCAAGATGAGAATTTCTCTCTTCGCCATCGCGCTCGCCGTCGGCGTGCCCGCCTCCGCCGCCGATCCTCCGTCGAAGCGCGGCGGACTCTTCAATTTCCGCTCGTCCGCCCGCGAGCAGATCTCGGCGGGCCTCTTCCCCGACTCCGGCGGCTCCTCCGGCCAGGCCGCCCCCTCCTCGCAACAACGATCCTCCAACAACATCTTCCGGGGCGACGGTCCCCAAAAGGTCGAACCGGTCTCCTACGTCATCGAGAACGGACGCCGGGTCGAGAAGCCCATCACCGCCTCCCTCCTGACGAAGCAAAAGGACAAACCCGCAGCCGCCCAGCCCGTTTCCGCGCCCGAGCCCTCCCTCCCTGCGGAAATCCCGGTCGAAGCGATCAACTCCGGCGAGAGCAAGCGAGGAGGCTTCTTCAGCTTCATGAAACGCGGCAACGACGCGCCCGAAACGAATCCCGTCGTCCCGCCCGTGCCAACGCCTTCCTCCGCCCCCGCTCCCCCAGCCGCTGCTCCCGCGCCCCCCCGCCAAGGTGCTTCCGCCCCTCTCCAGGCCGCTCCCCTGCAAGCCTCGCCGATCCCGGCACCGACCGAAGGCGCTCCGTCCTTCGCCGAGGACCGCAAGGAAGGGGGCCTCGTCTCCTGGATCCCCTTTCTCAACCGCAAGAAGGTGGACGAACCCGCCCCGACCGCTCCCGCCGGGATTCCCACCGCCGCCCCCGTGGCAGAGGAGGTGGCCGCCGTCAGCCCGCCCTCGGCAAAACCC
>CAYMMC010000039.1:0-6251 GCA_964391125.1 uncultured Akkermansia sp. | reverse complement strand
GCCCGCCGCGTCCGAGCCCAAGCCCACCGCGCCCGAAGTCGCCACCTTCGAGATCCGCCGCGACGAATCGAAGCCGGTCGAGAGCAAGCCCGAAAAGACGAGCCGCGAGGGGGGGATTCTCTCTCCCATCGTCTCGCCCATCGCCAAGATCCGCCCGCCGAGGAAGCCGGTCGATCTGAGCGGCGCCGAAACCATCATCCAAGACGGCGAGATCGTCGGCGAATCCGAGACTTCCTTTCCCGCCACCGCCGCCCCGACGTCCTCGGAGCCGCGCCAGGCTCCGCAAATCGTCAACGGAGTGAAGACCTATTCGTCCTGGGACGACGTCGACGCCCGTTCCTCCTCGGCGGCCGACCGCATCATCAACCGCATCCGCTGACGGTCCCGAACCAGGCATCGGGATTCGCAAGCAGGGCCCACGAGCCGCGAAGACCGAAGCCGCCCGACCTGAGCGGCTGCCTCGTTTCCCAAGAGGCGTCGAACGCTCTTTCCGCGCACCTCTTGGCGCAACCCGAAGGCCGCCCCGAGCGGCCCGCGCGGCGAGCCATGGGTCCGAGGACGACCGACCTCGCGGCCCTACCCCCGCTCCCGAAAACCCATTCCGTCATGTGCCCCGCGCACCCCCGCGAAGCCCGATGGATCGGATGGGGTTCGCGGGGATTGCGCTCAGCGCCCCTTCCACAAGCCGCTCCCTCCCCGAGAAAAAACAAACCAAGAGGTTTCATTGCGGGTTTTTCAACAGCCACTCAAGGCTCCACTATTACACCGACGCAAAACCATCTCTGGCGGATGTGGTAGCGGCAAGCCATTCTGATCCCCACTCTCCCTACCCATGCCCCCTCCCCGCCTCACCCATCTCGGTTTCGCCGCCGTCTCCCTGGCCGCGGCGGCGACGACGGCGGGCTTGCTGCTCCTCTCGGGACCGGTTCTCGCCTGCGGACTCGCCGCTGCGGCGCTGCTCCTGCTCTGCCGCCGCCTCGCGGCGCGGCACCTCGACGGCTTCGCGCTCGGACGCGACCTGCCGCGACGCGCCCGCGCGGGGGAGAGCTTCCCCATGGAGATCCTCGTGGATCCCGGCCCCCGCTTCCCGCCGACCGCTGGGCTCCGGCTCACCGATCCGCTCGCTCCGGCAGTGCGGGATCGCCCGATCGTCCCCGGCCCCGTCGGCGGACGGACGGTCCGCTGCACCGGCCTCGCCCACCGCCGCGGAGCGCTGCCGTCGCGACCTTGGACGATCGGATCGACTTGGCCGCTGGGGCTCTTCCTCACCGAACGGCAAGGCGACTTCCGCGACGACCACGCCACCCTCGTCCTGCCCCAGCCCTGGCTGCCCCCCCGTCTCCTCGAGCGGCTGGAAGCGCTCGCCGCCTCGTCGGCGGAGCGCTCTCCCCTACCGACCGATCCGCTCGCGGAATTCCGGCTCCTCCGCGAATTCCGGTCCGGCGATCCGGTGCGCGGCATCCGCTGGCCCGCCAGCCTGCGCTCGGGCCGGCTCCTCTTCGCCGAAACGGAGCCGCCCCGCCTCAAGCCGCCCCGCTACGGCCTCGTCCTGCACTCCTGCGAGCGCCCCGGCAGCGTCGTCGTGCCGGAAACCTACGAACAGATCCTCCGCATCGCCACGGGCCTGCTCCTGCGCTTCCAGCGCGAGGAGATCCCGACAGTGTTCTGTCAGCCCCCCGGAACGGCGGAGCGCCTCGTCTCCCACGCGGCCTTCGCGGAGCGGATCGACGCCCTCGCCCTCTCGCGGCGGTGGCCCGTCTCCTTCCTCGACCGCGTCTTCGCGCCGCCCTCCGGCGGTGACGACGACCCCTTCCGCGACTGCGACGAAGTCTTCGTCCTCGGCGACGGCCCCCTCGCCCATTGGCAGGACGCAGCCCGCTCGCGCTTCCCCCGCTGCACCTGCCTCGACCCGACCACTCTCACCACCGGCTCGCGTCCAACGCTCCTCGTCCGGTCCAGGTCCTCCCAAACTTGAAATCTTGAACCTGAAACCTGAAACCACCCTGTTCGCCGCCCTCGTCGGATGGATGCTCTCGGGCTCGCCCGTGCCGATGGCGCTCACCCTGGCCCTCCTGCTCTCGGCCCTGATCGCCGGGGGGCTTCTTCCGCACCGCCGCCCTACCGCTTTCTCCCTGCGCCGAATCGCGCCTCCGCTCCTCGTCGGCGCGGCGGCCGGGCTGCAGATCCAGCTCTTCCTCGACGGGCGCGCCCTCGCGGTGCGGGCCGATCTGCCCCTCGCCTACCATCTCGGTCTCGCCGCGCTTTGGTGGGCGACGCTCGACTCCCTCCTCTCCACGCCCCGAACCGGCGACAGGCGCCATCTCGTCCGCTCCCACGCCGGACTCGTCGGCGGCCTGCTTGTCTTCGGCGCCGCGGCGGCGGTGGAACTCCACGGCTTCGCCCCCTGGCTGGTCCATTCCCTCGCCGCCCTGCCCTTCGTCCTCTGCGCCGCCCGGCTCCTGATGCCAAGGCAGTCCTTCGCCAAGACCGCCGTCTCCGCCGTGCTGCCCGCGAGCCTCGTCCTCGGGGGGCTCGTCCCGGCGTGCTCCTCCGCGGTGGAGACCTTGCGCCCCCTGCTCCTTTCGGGCGAGACCACCGCTCCCGACGCCACCGCCCATCGCGCCCCTCGGGAGAACGACGGCGCCACGACCAGCGGAAATTCCTCCCGCCGGATTCCCCGCGAGGCGGACGTGCGCTTCCGCCACGAGGTCCTCGTGCTGCTGCGACCGCACAGCGAAGCCCTCTTCCGCTCCTGGTCGCAGGACACGCTCTACGTCCGCACCTCGACGCTGGCCCTGTTCGAAAGCGACGAAGTCCTCTCGCCGATCCGCAGCGGCCGCTGGCTCTACGACCAGGACGACGGCAGCGACGACCGGCGCATTCCTCTGCGGAGGGCGGATCCGGACGAGTCGCCCGACCCCGCCGCCTGGCACACCTTCTACGTCGACCGCCGTTCGGCCGAGCGGCTTCCGCTGGCGGTAGGAAGCAGCGCCATCTTTCTCGCCTCGGTCTACGAATTCGCCGACGACTGGTATCAGCTTTCCCCCGGCGAAGGCGCCCAAGGGCTGCGCTACACCGCCGCCGCCCCGCCCGGTCCGCCTGCGGAGATCCGCTCCGCCGACCCCCTTCGCCCGGCTCGCGGCACGGCGCCGGGGGCCTATCTGCAGCTTCCCCCTTCGCCGCTTCCGAGCCGGATCGACCTGCTCTGCCGCGAGATCGACGCCGACCTCCTCGGAGGCATCCGAAGCCTGCTCGAGCAACGGACCCGCTACTCGCTCCAGTTCCAGACGCCGGAGGGCTCCAGCCCGCTCGCGGAATTCCTCTTCGGCCACGGGCTCGGCCACTGCGAGCATTACGCCGCCGCGACCGTGCTGATGCTGCGCTGCCTCGGCATTCCCTCGCGCGTGGCCTATGGCTACGCCGGCGGGCTCGTCGATGCGGACCAAGGCGTCTTCGCCTTCCGCGACAGCGATTTCCACGCCTGGGCGGAGATTCTCACGCCGACAAACGAATGGAGGATCTTCGACACGACCCCGCGCGTCGCCTCCGCCGCCCCGCGCCCGTCCATCGCGACCAGTCTGCCGCCGCTCGACGACGCCCTCTACCGCGATCTTTCCGACTTCGATCTCGCGGCGCTCGCGGCGCCGGTCGGATTCGGCGCCGGGCTCGTCGGCGCCATCGACTTCCTCTCCCGGCACTTCATCCTCGCCACCGCCGTCGGCCTGGCCCTCTGCGGCGGCCTCTGGTGGCTCCTGCCCGGCAACCGGGGCGAAAAGACGCCCTGCCCGCGCCCCGACGGCAGGCCCGGCGCCGGCGCGCCCTCCCCGACGCCCGCCTTCCTCCGCGAACTCGAGGAAGGCGCTCGGGCCCTCGGCCTCCAGCGCCGCCCCGGACACACCTGGCACGAGCTCCTCGCCCGTCTCGCGGAGCAGGCCGCCGTTCCCGACGCCGTCCACGAGGCCGTCGCCTACCACTACCGCACCGCCTACGCCGGAAAGGAGCGCGACCCCGCCGAGGAGGCCCGCTTCCGCGAGGCGCTGCGCGCGTGGCGCGTGGCGAGAGCTCCTTGAGGAAGCCCTCGACGCAAAAGGGCTGCCCGGGTATTCCCGGACAGCCCTCGCGATTCAGGTTATTACAGAACGAATCGGAATCAGAACTCCATCGACGCGGACAGGGTCACGGCGCGTCCGGCGCCCGGCACGAAGTGGTTGCCGCTGGGACGGTCCACGTAGTCCTTTTCGAGGAGGTTGTGGACGTTGAGGCGGAGCGTCAGATTGTCGCTCACCTGGTAGCCCAGCATCGCGTCGACGAGCCAGTAGCCCTCCATGTAGTAGAGAGCGTCGATGTTGTTGACGCGCTCGTCGATGTATTGGGTGCCGACGCCCACCTGGAAGCCTCCGGGCAGGTCATGCACGGACCAGATGTTGAAGGTGTGGAGCGGCGTGTTGCCGAGACGCTTGCCGACGTCCATCGGATCGAGCGAGTCGGTCACTTCGCTGTCGGTGTAGACGTAGCCGGCGAAGATGCGCCAGCTGTCGGTGATGTTGCCCACCGCGCCCAGCTCGAAGCCCTGGATGACCTGTTCGCCGTCGAGGCTGATGTCGCCGGTGACGGGATCCTCGGTGCGGGCGTCGGTCTTCTCCGTGCGGAACAGGGCCCCCGTCAGGGAAAGCTTGTTCTCGAAGATGTCCCACTTCGTGCCCAGCTCGAAGGACTGGGCCTTCTCGGGATCGACGTCCGTGAGGTCGATGGTCGTGTTGCGTTCGTCGCGGGTGGACAGGCTCAGGCCCGTCACCGAATCGCCGGAAGGCGAGTAGGAGGTCCCGTAGCCGAAGTAGACGCTCGCGTTCTCGACCGGATTGTAGACCAAGGCGGAGCGCCAGCTCACGAACTCGTCGACGCGCCCGACCGGGGTGACGCGGTCGTTGATTTCCAGCTCGACGTGATCGTAGCGGAAACCGCCGATGTACTTGAGCGAATCGGTGATCTCGACGGTGTCGAAGAGGTAGGCGCTGCGGGTGTCCACCTGGGCGAACTCGTCGAGCCCGCGCGTGAAGGTCACGTTGTAGGGGTCGTTCGGATTCGGGTTGAACAGGTTCGTCGCCGGGAAGGCGCGGTTGGCCGTCGTCGATCCGAGGAAGTTGCCGGTGAAGGATCCTTTGACCTGATCCTCGGCGATGAACTCGAAGCCCGCCACGAGGGTGTGCTCCAGCGCGCCCGTCTCGAACTCGAAGGTGAACTCCGTCGTGTTGCTCCAGGTCTCGTAGACCTGGTCCCGGGCCTTGTAGTCGCGGTTGATGGTGCCCGGCACGCGCGGGTTGGTGAAGCGCGGGGCGGCGATGTAGGAGAGCACCTCGTTCTTCGAGTAGCGCGTGAAGTTGCGCATCCTCACCTCGTCGCTGAAGTCGTGCTCGAAGTGGGCGCCGACCATGTCGGTGGTGGTGTCCTCGAAGTCCAGTCCCCGCAGCCCGTAATAGTTGTGGAAGCTGGACGGCGGCACCGTCCCGGCGCGACCGATCAGGGCCGGATGGGTCGCGTCGTGGGGGACGAAGGGAATGCCGTAGTCGGGGACGTTGTCCTCCTCCATGTGCATGTAGGTGAGCGTCAGCCGGGTGTCGGTGCCGAGGCCGAAGGCGACGGACGGCGCGACGGCCCAACGGTTCTGCTCCACCACGTCGCGACCGGGCATGTCCTGGTCGTGGTAGAGGAGGTTCAGGCGGAAGGCCGCGCCGGAGTCGTCCATCAGCACGCTCTTGCCGCCGTAGCCCTGCTTGCCGTAGACGCCTTTGCCGCCGGCGGAAGGGGCGGAGCTCCGGTTGCGGTAGAGGGGCTCGTTGACGTCCACGGTCACGCGGTAGAGGTCGTCCGTGCCGACCATGCCGTCCACCCGGGCGAAGGAGTCGAGCTTGGCCGTCTTGGTCACGAGGTTGAGCGATCCCCCGGCGGCTCCGCGGCCGGCGTTCGAAGAGGAAGGGCCCTTGTAGACTTCGACCTGCTCGTAGTTGAAGGGATCGCGGTTGTAGATGCCGTAGTCGCGGACGCCGTCCACGAAGATGTCGGAGCGCGAGTTGAAGCCGCGGATGCGGAAGTTGTCCCCCTGGGCCCCGCCGCCGCCTTCGCCGGCGGCCATGGTGATGCCCGGCACGTTGCGGAGCACGTCGCGGAGGGTCGTGGCGGCCTGCTCCTTGGTGACCTCCTCGGGAATGACCTGCACCGTCGGCCGGCAGGGATTATCCGGATGATGATCGATG
>CAYMMC010000038.1:0-12140 GCA_964391125.1 uncultured Akkermansia sp. | reverse complement strand
GAATGGGGACTGCCGGATCGGCCGAAGCTCGACAGTCTCCCCGGCGGAGCCGGGGGGCCGATTGGACAATGCTCTGGCAGCCCCGACCATTTCGGGAGGATCCGCTAGCGGAAACAAGGAGCGGGCAGCAGGCCCGAAAGATGAAGAAATTCCCGCACCGCCCGTTCGCGATGCCAGGGGTCGGCCAGTCGGTGGACCTGGGCGTGGCCGGGCCACCAGGCGGGCCAGGGGGACGGAGGGGGAAGGGCGCCGCCTCCGCCGAGCAGAAAGCAGGCGGACGGAGCGGGGAGCCGAATCCGGCTCCGTGCCGCCAGGACCGCCGACTCCATGGCGAACTCGGTCTCCTCGATGCCGGAGTCGGGATGGACGTCCGCAGGCGGTTCCTCGGAATCCCCCGCGGGCAAGTCGTCGACGGCTTCGTAGAGCATGCGGTAGGCGGTCGGCAAGGAGGAGTAGGGAAGCTTGGCGACGCCATCGCGATGGCGGAACGTCAATCCCGCGGCGTCGGCGTCGATCACGAGGATCGCGTGGTAGACCCGTCCTTCCACGGTGGTTAGCCGTTCGTGGTCGTGGGCCCCCTCCCCGCTCCGCAAGGGACTGGAGGAGGATAGAAGGGCCAGGAACGCGACGAATTTGAGAAAATCCATGCTTCCGCGCATCATGGATGAGAACGTGCGCCCTTCCAAGGCGAAAGTTCGCGCCGCGCCCGGCCCGCGCTTTCTGCTCACAAGGAGACGGCGCGGTGCAGGATCCCGGGAGATTGGAAGGACGGAATCCCCTCAGCCGAACATCCACTGGCAGATGGCCACCGAGGAGACGACTCCGGCGAAGTCCGCCACGAGCCCGGCGGCGAGGGCGTGGCGGGTGCGCCGCACCGCGACCGAGCCGAAGTAGACGGCAAGCACGTAGAAGGTCGTCTCGGACGAGCCGTACATCGTCGCTCCCATGTATTTGATCAGATCCGGCAGGCTTTCGTTGGCGAGCAGCTCGACGAGGACGCCTTGGCTGCCGCTGCCGCTGAGGGGCCGCATCAGGGCCATGGGGACGAGTTCGACGGGGAAGCGCACCAGCTCCAGCGCCGGGCGCAGCAGGTTCTGCAGGAGCATGAGCGCGCCCGAGTTCCGCAGCACCGCCAGGGCGGCCAGCATCGCGACGATGAAGGGCATGATCCGGACCGCCACGTCCCAGCCCTCCTTCGCCCCCTCGACGAACTCCTCGTAGACCGGGACGCGCTTCAGCGCCGCGTAGATCAGGAAGAAGACGAAGATGAAGGGGATCGCCACGACCGAGACGGCGGAGACGGCGCGCTGCCAGACCGGGGGAGCCTCCTCCGGCGCCGCGCTCTCCGCGGCGGGGGGCGCGGCCTCGAGCTGCAGGACCGCCTCGCGCAGGCCGAGGGCCTCCTGCAGGGCGACGCGCTGCTCCGGGAAAGTCTCGAGATAGACGACGCCGACGGTCGCGGCGGCGACGAGGGCGAGGAGGACGCGAGCCCTCCCCGAGAGCGCCCGCCTGTCCGGGGCCGCGGTCGCTTCGCCTCCGCCCCGCTCCGCCTCGGCGGCGGCGTCCGGCGCGGTGCGGTTGAAGACCGGCATCCGCTCGAAGGCCTTCACCGCGAAGATCGCGACGCCGGTGGAGAAGATGCTCGCCGCAAGCGTGGTGCCGACGATGGCGTAGGGTTCGGAGACGCCCTGCGCCGCGAGCATGGCCATGGCCGTGGCGGGAATGAGAGTGACCGAGCTCGTGTTGATGGCGAGGAAGGTGCACATCGGGTTGGTCGCGGTGCCTTTCTCGGGATTCAGCTCCTCGAGATGCTGCATCGCCTTCAGGCCGAGGGGCGTCGCCGCGTTGCCGAGGCCGAGGAGGTTGGCGGCGAAGTTCATCACCATCGCGCTCATCGCCGGATGCTCCGCAGGCACCTCGGGGAAGAGCCACTTCATGACCGGACGGAAGGCGCGGGCGACGGCGTGGATCATGCCCGACTTCTCGCCGAGGCGCATGATGCCCAGCCAGAGCATCATGATCGCGCTGAGCGGGATGACGATGCCGACGACGCCCGTCTTCACCATCGCGAACATGCCCTCGACGATTCCCTCCTCGCCGGTGAGCCGGCCCATCAGGGCTGCCACGGCGACGCCGACGACGACCATTCCCATCCAGATCCAATTCAGCATGGCGGGAATCTAACGACGCGATCCGAGGCTGCGGCAACCGACTTTTCGCCGACGCTCCCGCGCGGTCCCGGCGGAAAGGGGGGACGGTTGCGCCGGGAGGCATTCCGCCTTGTCGTCCGGGCGAAACCCTGCCATGGTCTAGCCCGGATGCGATGAGCGACAAGGACGATTTTTTCGAGCTGCCGAAATCGAGACCGGGGAAGCGGCCCCGAAAGCGCGCCGGGTCCGGATTTTTCGTCGGCTTCTTCTGGATGGCCCTCCTCGGGGCGGTGGCGCTCGGCTTCGTCCTGGCGGTGGTCAAGCTCTCGGGCCGGGGGCCTGCCGTGAAACGCGCCCTCGTCGCCTGGCTCGGGGGCGACCTCCCGGCGCAGCCGCGCCCCGATCCGCCGGCGATCGAGCGGATCGTCGAGATCGAGAAAGTCGTCGAGGTGCCCGTGGAGAAGGTCGTCGAGAAGATCGTCGAGGTGAAGCCGCCCCTGCCCTCGGGCTACGTCTCGTGGAAGAAGGTCGACGTCGCCAAGCTCTGGAACGGCATCCCCGTGAGGACCGAGATGGTCACGAGCCAGGGCGACACGGCGGTGAAGGAGCGCGAGCGCGACGGCAGCTACGAGATCGAGATGAAGGTGAGGCTGACCGTGCCGAAGCCGAACGACTCGGCGACCGAGCTCGCCGCGATCAACGAGCATCTCCCCCGGATGCTGAAGGACTTCGAGCCGCTCGTCGCCGCCGCCGAGGTCTCGCCCTTCTTCCACCATCTCTACGAACTGAAAACGGAGCGCATCCAGCGCAACGCGACCCGCATCGACGAGCTCGTCTCGCGGCACAACCTCTACGACCTCGAGACGCTCCTCCAGGTGAAGCACCCCGGCACGGGGCGCAGGCTGCTCCTCGCCCAGGGGGAGATGGACACCGTCTCCGACGGCTCCGACGGCGACCGCTGGCCCGAGCTGGACGACTACATCTCCATGTCGCAGCACTACCAGCCCTTCACCAGCTACGGCTGGGCGAAGCGGACGAGCGCGCCCAATCCCCTGCTGGCGCGCTGGGAGACTCGCCTGGAGGAATACGAGAAGGAGTTCGCCATCCCCGGGCTCGGAATCGAGCGCAACCGCTACCTCCGCTCCCAGATCGAGAGGCTCAAGCCGGAAATCGCGGACCTCAAGGCGCGCAGCTACCTGATCGCCGAAGCCGACCCCTTCATCGTCATCCCCCTCTCCTTCCTCGGCCGCCGCAGCGAGAACGAGTTCGGCCCCGCCATCGGCGACTACGCCGTGGTCGTCTTCGGCGACCGGCTCTACCCCGCCATCGCCGGCGACGCCGGACCCGCCTGGAAGTTCGGCGAGGCCTCGCTGCGCATCGCCCGGGAGATCAACGAGAAGGCCTCGCCCTACAACCGGCCCGTGAGCGACCTCACCGTGACCTACCTCGTCTTCCCCGGCAGCGCCGACGAGACGAAGGGGCCGCCCGACCTGGAGGAGTGGCACCGGAAGTGCTCCGGCCTGCTCGAGGAGATCGGCGGCATCGGCGAGGGCTATTCGCTGCACCGCTGGGAGGATCTCATCGCGCAGAAGCAGGCCGGGGAGGGAGCGGCGGAGACGGAGGAAGAGGGGAAAGCCGGCGACAAGGCGCCGGCGGCGGAGCCGAGGTCCGCCCCCGCCGACACCGAAACCGGTGGCGGCGCCGAGGCGGAGGCGCCCGAAGCGCCGTCGCCGGACGAAGACGCGCCCGCCTTGCCCGCCCCGGGAAATTGACCCGCCGCGACGAAGGGCGGACGAAAGAAAGGCTGGATATTTGCCCGCCACGTCCTATAGGATTCCCTCATGCCGAATCTCAACAAAGTCCAACTGATGGGCAACATCACCCGCGACCCCGAGGTGCGCTACACCCCCCGGGGCACGGCAGTGACGGACATCTCGCTCGCGATCAACCGCACGTTCTCCGGGGAGGACGGGGAGCGGAGGGAGGAGACGACCTTCGTCGACATCACCTTCTGGGGGCGTCAGGCCGAGATCATCGGCGAATACATGCGCAAAGGCCGCCCCCTCTACGTCGAGGGCCGGCTCCAGCTCGACTCCTGGGAGGACAAGACGACGGGCCAGCAGCGCTCCCGGCTCAAGGTGGTGGGCGAGAACTTCCAATTCCTCGGCAGCCGCGACGACGGCGGCGGTGGCCAGCAACGTGGCGGAGGCCAGGCCGCCCCCTCCCGGGACGACTACGGCGACCGCTCCGAGGGCGCCCGCGCGTCGGGCCCGCCGAAACAGTCCGCCCCTCCGCAGGCGAGCGGGGGCTATCAGGAAGGGCCGATCGAGGACGAGGACGACGACATCCCGTTCTGAGCCCTCCGGGCCGAGGGAGCGGGGGCGTTCAGACGCCGAGCAGGGATTTCACCGAATTCCGCTTCAGGGCTAGCTCCCGCCATTCGCGGTCGAAACGGCTCCCCTCGACCAGTCCGACGCCGCTGGGAAGGAAGACGTCGCGCCCGTCCCAGGAGACGTTTCGGATGGCGACGAGGGCCTGGAAGAACCCCTCGTGGACCGCGCCGAAGGGGGCGCCGAAAGGCTCCGGCACGCCGAGCCGCCGCCGGTATTCGACGAGCTGGCGCAGCGCCCCTTCGCCCCGGGGGCAGGCGCCGAGGGCCGGGGTCGGATGGAGCACCCCGATCAGCTCGTTGAGGTCGGTCCCGGGATCGTCGAGCCGCACCCGCATCCTCGTCAGGAAGTGGACCATCGAACCGAGGTCGAGCAAGGTGCGCGGCTCCCGCTCGACCGGGCCGAAGGGCGCCAGCAGATCCTCGATGTAGTCGGCGACGAGTTCGTGCTCGCGGATCTCCTTGGGATCGTCGGGGAAGTCGTGGATCTCGTGGCGCGGCGCGGTGCCCGCCAGGGCCATGGTCTCGAGCACGCCGTCGCGCACCGTGAAGAGCTGTTCCGGCGTCGCGCCGATCACGCCCTTTCCGGCCTCCCGGCAGCCGTAGCCCCACAGGGAGTCGGGGGCGGCGTTCACCGCCCGCACCAAGGCGGCCGGCTCGCCCCGATGGAGGATGCCGCGCTCGGTCAGGACCGGGACGGACTTCTTCAGCCTGCCCTCGCGGATGTCGACGAGGATTTCGTCGAAGACGGTCCGCACGTCTGCGTCCCCGAGGCCCGACCAGGCGATCTCGGGCAGCGGGGTGGTCCCGTTGCCGCGCAGGAGGACGCGCAGGTCTCCCGTCTCGAAAGCGCGGGACGGCACCCGCCAGGGGCGCGGTTCGGACAGGTCGAAACGGTTCCAGTAGAAGGCCGTCGCCCCGTCCGGCGGCGCCGTCTCGCGGACATCGAAGGGACCGAGACCGCAGAGATAGCGGCCCGGCGCCAGTTGGATGAAGGCGAAGTCGTCCATGTCGCGGGAAAGGCCGCCCGACCCTGTCGGACGCCCGGTTCAACCCTCTTGCAGAAGATGCCTCGCCGCCTGCTCCACGTCCTTGTCGCCGCGGCCCGAGAGGCTCACCACGATGATCCGGTCCTTCGCCATCGTCGGGGCGACCTTGCGGACGTGCGCCAGCGCGTGCGAGGTCTCCAGCGCGGGGATGATGCCCTCGGTGCGGGCGAGCTCCTGGAACGCGGCCAGGGCCTCGTCGTCGGTCGCGTAGCTGTAGTCGGCCCGTCCTTCGCTCTTCAGGTAGGCGTGCTCCGGGCCGACGGCGGCGTAGTCGAGTCCGGCCGAGATGGAATGGGTCAGCTCGATCTGCCCGTCCTCGTCGGCGAGCAGCCAGGTCTTGGTGCCCTGCAGGACGCCCAGCTTTCCGCCTTGGAAGCGGGCCGCGTGCTCGCCCGAACGGATGCCGTGGCCCCCGGCCTCGACGCCGACCATCTTCACGTCCTCGTCGCCGAGGAAGGGATGGAAAAGTCCGATGGCGTTGCTGCCGCCGCCGACGCAGGCGACCAGCAGGTCGGGCAGGCGCCCCTCGCGCTCCAGTATCTGGCGCCGCGCCTCCAGCCCGATGACGCGGTGGAAGTCGCGCACCATCATCGGATAGGGATGCGGCCCGAGGGCGCTGCCGAGGATGTAGTGGGTCGTGCGCACGTTCGCGACCCAGTCGCGCAGCGCCTCGTTGACCGCCTCCTTCAGCGTCTTCTGGCCCGCCTCGACCCCGCGCACCTCCGCGCCGAGGAGGCGCATCCGCACGACGTTGAGGTGCTGGCGCTCCATGTCCGTCGCGCCCATGTAGACGACGCATTCCATGCCGAAGCGGGCCGCCACCGTGGCCGTCGCGACCCCGTGCTGGCCCGCCCCGGTCTCGGCGATGATGCGCCCTTTCCCGAGCCGCCTCGCCAGCAGAATCTGGCCGAGGGCGTTGTTGATCTTGTGGGCGCCGGTGTGGAGGAGATCCTCGCGCTTCAAGTAGATCCTGGCCCCGCCGAGCTTCTCCGTCCAGCGCTCCGCGAAGTAGAGCGGCGTCTCGCGGCCGCAGAACTCGGCCAGCAGGCGCGAGAGCTCGGCCTGGAACTCCGGGTCGGACTTCGCCCGGAGATACTCGGCGGCGAGGGCGTCGAGCGCCGCCACGAGCGTCTCGGGGACGAAGCGTCCGCCGAAGGTGCCGAAGTGCCCGCTCGCGTCGGGGAGGGCCTGGTAGGAGGGTGCCGTGCTCATCGGGAGAGGATTACGTTGCATCGGGCCGGAAAGCAAGGCGGGAAGGGGACCTTCGACCCGAGACGGGGAACGGGGCGGGCTGACGACCGGAAAACGGATCGACGCCCCCGTCAAAATGCGCCATTTTCCAATAGTTCAAGCAAGTCGCCGCGCAGTGGCTCGGCCAGCAGGTCTATTCGAAAATTCCGAAATCCATTGCCTATGCGGAGGGAGGCAGGGCGAGGCAAGCGTGACGCGCTTTCCTTTCACCCCCGCGCCACCGCCATGGCCTCGCGGGCGTTGGCCTCGATCCGACTCCAGTCCTTCGCGCGGATCGCGGCGCGCGGCGCGATCCAGCTCCCGCCCACGGCGGCGACGAGGTCGGAGTCGAGCCAGGTGCGCAGATTGCCGAGATGGACGCCGCCGAGAGGGAGGAACTTCGGCCCGAGATGGGCGAAGGGGGCCGCGATGTTCTTGAGGTGGGCGAGGCCGCCGGCGGATTCGGCGGGGAAGAACTTGAGGAGCCGGCAGCCTTCGCGGATCGCGAGGTCGACGTCGCTCGGGGTCATCACGCCGGGGCCGAAGGGGAGGCCCGCCCCGGCGGCGGCGCGGAGGATCTCGGGGTTGATGCCCGGAGAGACGCCGAACTCGGCGCCGGCGGCGAGGGCGGGCGCGATCTGCTCGGCCGAGAGGATGGTGCCGAGGCCGAGCCGCATCTCCGGGCAGGCCGCGCGGATCGCGGCGGCGGCGGCGAAGGCCGCAGGGGTGCGCAGGGTCAGCTCCATGGCGGTGACGCCGCCCCGCAGGAGCGCCTCGGCGAGAGGCACGGCGGACTCGAGCTCGTCGACGACGAGCACGGCGACGAGGCGGGACTCGGCAAGGGCTCGGCCGATGCCGGATTCGGGAAGGAGCTGGCTCATGGGCTTGCGGGGCGGAAACTCGCTTGGCGACGCCCGTTTCTGGAGGGTTGAAAACGGGGGCGCGGATGGAATACTCTCGTTCATTCATGACTTTGCAACGCTCTCTTTCGCATTGCGCCGCGATCGGCCTGGCCTGGGGCCTCCTTCTGTCCGGCTCCGCCGCCGATCCCGCGCCCGCGCCTCCGTCGCGGAACGTTCCGAACTCCGCCCTTTCCCCCGTCGAGGACGTGCCCGGCCTGCCCCGGGTGCTGCTGATCGGCGACTCCATCTCCATCGGCTACACCCTCGCCGTCCGCGAGCGGTTGCAGGGCAAGGCCAACGTCCACCGCCCCCCCGCGAACTGCGGCCCCACCACGACCGGGCTGGCCCGGCTCGACGAATGGCTCGCCACCGGCGGCGCCGGGAAGAAATGGGACGTGATCCATTTCAACTGGGGCCTCCACGACCTCAAGCACGTCGGCGAGGACGGGAAGACCCTCGTCGCGGTCGCTCCGGGAAGCCGTCGCCAGGTTTCGCCGGAGGACTACCGGAACCACCTCGGGGCCCTCGTCGCCCGCCTGCGGCAGACCGGCGCGAAGCTGATCTGGCGCAACACCACGCCCGTTCCCGCCGGCGCGAAAGGCCGCGTCGTCGAGGACGTTCCGCTCTACAACCAAATCGCCGGGGAAGTCGCGGAGGCGGCCGGCATTCCCACCCACGACCTCCATTCCTTCGCCCTCGAACGCCTCGACCGCATCCAGCGGCCCGCCGACGTGCATTTCACTCCCGAGGGCTCCTCCGAACTCGCCGAGGACGTCGCCCGCGCCATCCTCGAGACCCTCCAACCCTGATCGGATCCCACGATGCAGCCCTGCCCTTTCCTTCGCACCGCCGCCGCCGCCGTCCTGCTCCCCTTCCTCCCCCTGGCCGCCCAGGAGGGGGACCGCCCCGGCCACGTCATGACGCCTCCGCCGGCGCATTGGGACATACCCCCGGCGCCGGTGGTGCCTGCGGACCAAGCCGCCGAGACGATGACCCTGGAGGACGGCTTCCAGCTCGATCTGGTCGTCTCGGAGCCGATGGTGCAGGAGCCCGTCGCCCTGGCCTTCGACGGCATGGGGCGGATCTGGGTGGCGGAAATGGTCGGCTACATGCCCGACGTGGACGGCAAGCTGGAAGAGTCGACCTTCGGCCGCATCTCCGTGCTGGAGGATCGCGACGGGGACGGCAAGGTGGACGAGCACACCGTCTTTCTCGACAATCCGCTCCTGCCCCGCGCGGTGGCCCTGGTCGACGCCGACCGCCGCCTGCTCTTTGCCGACAACGAGCGGCTCTACGAGGCCGAAATCCTCGTCGACGGGGAGGGCCGCATACGGGCCGGCCAGGTCGCGGTGGTGGACGAGAGCTACGCTGCCGGCGGCAACCCCGAGCACAAGGCCAACGGCCTGATGCGCGGGCTCGACAACTGGATCTACAGCGCCAAGAGCGACGTCCGCTACAAGAAGGTCGGGGACCGGTGGGTCTCGGAGAAAACCGAAAGCCGCGGGCAGTGGGGGATCTCCCAGGACGACTACGGACGCCTCCTCGCCAACACCAACTCCAACCTCGTCTCCGTCGAGGAGCTTCCCCCCGGCCTGCGGGTCCGCAATCCCCATCACCACTTTCGCGTTCCGGTGATCTCGACGGTGAAGGACCAGAGCCTCTGGCCCGGGCGCATCAATCCCGGAGTCAACCGGGGCTACCTCGAGGGCACCCTCGACGAGAAGGGCTATCTCCAGAAGCCGACCGCCGTCTCCGGGCTCGTCCACTATCGGGGCGACCAGTTCCCCGAGGCCTACCGGGGGCAGATCTTCGTGCCCGAACCGGGCGGCAACCTCGTCAAACGCCTCTCCGTGGAGGAGGACGAGGAGGGGCGCCGCCTCCTGCAAAGCGCCACTCCGGGGCGGGAGTTCCTCACCTCCACCGACGAGCGCAGCCGGATCGTCAACATCCACGGCGCGCCGGACGGATCCCTCTACCTCGTCGATTTCTATCGCGGGATCCTCCAGCATCGCGTCTACATGACCTCCTACCTGCGCGCCCAGGTGATCGAGCGGGGGCTGGACAAGCACATCGGCCTCGGCCGCATCTGGCGGGTGACGCATCGGGACGGCAAACGGAACGCGGAGCGCCCCCGCCTCTCGGAGGAGTCCAGCGCCGAGCTCGTCGCCCGCCTTTCCCATCCCAACGGGTGGTGGCGCGACACCGCCCAGCGGCTCATCGTCGAGCGGGGCGGCGACGAAGCGGTCGCGGGCCTGAAGGCGCTGGCGGCAGAGGGACCCGAGCTCGCCGCGATCCACGCCGTCTGGACGCTGGAGGGCTTGGGCGCCTACGACCCCGCGACCTTGGAGGCCGCCCTCCGCCGCGGGCATCCCCGCATCGCGGCCGAGGCGGCGAGGGCCGCCGAATCCCTCGCCGGATCCGCTCACGCCGACGCGGCCTTCGCCCTCCTCTCCGACCGCGCCGAAAGCGCGGATCCGGGCCTGCGCCGCCAGCTCGCCGCCAGCCTCGGCCTCTTCGGCGACCGCGCCGTGCCCATCCTCGCCGCCCTCGTGCAGACGCACGAGGAGGACCTGCTCCTCGGCGACCTTGCCGTCAGCGGGCTGTCGGGCCACGAGCTCTCGCTCTTCAAGGCGCTCGAGCCCTCGCACAACCTGCGCACCCCGCTCATCGGGATCCTCGTCAAGCGCAACGACAAGGCGAAACTCGCCGAGCTTGCCGCCCTGCTGACGCGACCGGGCGAATTCCGCGCCCTCGCCCGGGCCTCCGTCGAGCAGCGCCGAGGTTCCGCCGCCGTCGCCCTGCTCGCCCGCGTCGCCGACGAGGCGACCGATCCCGCCACCCGCAAGGGCATCGTCGAGGGGCTCCTCGCCGGGGGCAAGGCGAAGGGCTTCAAGCCCATGCCGGTGAAGGCCTTCGACGCTCTCGATCTCGCCGCCGGACGCGGCCACGTCGACGAGGGCCAGCGCCGCTCGCTCGCCGGGCTCTTCGAGATCGGCGAGGGCAAGGAGAAGGTCTTTCTCCTCACCGAGTCGGACAAGCGCCAGTTCCAGGAGGGCGAGACCCATTACCAGCGCGTCTGCCTCGCCTGCCACCAGGCCCACGGCAACGGGCAGCAGTATCTCGCCCCGCCCCTCGTGGGGGCGGAGTGGGTGCTCGGCGCCGAGAAGCGTCTCGTCGCCCTCGTTCTCGACGGCGTCACCGGACCCATCGAGGTGCTCGGGAAGACCTACACCGTTCCGGAAATCCAGCCCGTCATGCCGGGGCTGAGGCTCAATCCCGACTTCACCGACGAACAGCTCGCCGCCATCATGACCTACGTCCGCAACGCCTGGGGCAACGGAGCGCCGCCGGTCTCCGCCGAAACGGTGACCCGCTACCGCGAATCCGTCCCCCCCCGGGCCCCCTGGACGGCGGAGGAACTGATGAAGTTGAAATGAGGGCTGCCGCGGACGGATTTTCGGCGGATGCCCTCGCCGAGTGGAGCGAGGAGGACCGCGCCGCCCTCCACGAGGCCGTGGACGAATCCGACTATTCCTTCGCCGACTGGATCGAGGCCCTCGCCGCCTTCGACCGCTGGCTCTTCGACCAAGGGGAGAAACGGCGCCCTTGGCGGGGAATGATCGGCTACATCCACTGCTGCACGCTCATGACCACCGCCCCTGGAATTGCTTTGGCGAACTTAAAAGTAATTGTAAATCAATCACTTATCGAATTCGGTTTCCAGCTCCTTGACGAGTCGCAAGCTTGAGAAGATTCAGATTCTGCGAAATCGGGAGAGAAAAGGGTAGGCAGAAGGGGCAGGGTGTGCTATAGTCGAATCCTATGTCCACCTCTCGTAGAACACGATTCTCACGCCGGGTTCCGGATCACGTCACAGACGAACTGGTAACTGTCCTTTCTGATCAACAAACCTTCGGGTTCAACGACTTGTTCGAGGTCGTCTACGAGAACCTGAAAGCCCGAAACGCCGTCAGCGGCGGAGAGGAGATGCTCCGCCTGAGGGCCTACGAGAAGCTCCAGAACCTCGTCACCCGGGGCCTTGTCGAAAAGAAGGGCAAGGAATACCGCGGCCTCGAGAACATCCAGGAGGCCGCCAGCGTCCCCGCCGGCTCCTGAGCGTTCCGCACCTCCGAAGGCCGACCGAATCGGTCCGGCCTTCGGCAGGAGCGGCATCCCCGACCGAGTCCCGTCGCGAATTGGTCTTCGCGAAATCGTCTGGACGGGAGGGGCAAAGCCGCTACATTCCGTCGAGTCCGGCTCGCGCTGGACCGACGGATTTTTTTTGCCATGCTCACGGACTACATTCCCGTCCTCGTCCAGGTCGTCATCGCCTCGGGGTTCGCCATCGCCACCTTGGTCGCCAGCGCCCTGCTCGGGAAGCGCGCCCTCCGCAACCGGGTCAAGGACTCGCCCTACGAAT
>CAYMMC010000037.1:0-12369 GCA_964391125.1 uncultured Akkermansia sp. | reverse complement strand
CGCGCCCCGCTTGGACGGCTGATCGCGTCGTCTTCGGATTCGACGGCGGGGATTTGCAGGTCCTGCTGATCCGGCGCGGCCTGGAGCCCTTCAAACACCATTGGGCGCTGCCGGGCGGCTTCGTGCATCTCGACGAAACCCTCGACGAGGCCGCCCGCCGGGAGCTGGCGGAGGAGACCGGACTGCGGGAGGTCTTCCTGGAGCAGCTCCACGCCTTCGGCGCGGTGGATCGCGACCCCCGCGAGCGGGTCGTCAGCGTGGCCTACTTCGCCCTGGTGAGGCCCTCCGCCGCCACCGCCGCGACGGACGCCGCCGAGGCCGAATGGTTTCCCGTCGCCTCGATCCCGGCCCTCGCCTTCGACCACCCCGAAATTCTCGCGGCCGCGCTCGTCCGACTGCGCGACAAGCTTCGCCGCGAGCCAATCGGCTTCGAACTGCTGCCTCCGAAATTCACCCTCGGACAGCTCCAGCGCCTCTACGAAGCCGTCCTCGGGACGGAGCTCGACAAGCGGAATTTCAGGAAAAAGGCCCTCGGCTACGATCTCCTCGTCACCCTCGACGAGAAGCATCGGGAAGGCGCCCACCGGCCCGCCCAGCTCTACCGCTTCGACCCGACGAAGTACCGCCGCCTCAAGAAGAAAGGCTTTCTCTTCGAACTATGAGAGCCAGGCCATGACCGGATGCGACCGCCTCCTCGGCGGTCTTTTCGGGGGCGGTGGCGCGTCGCATTTCCGAATCTCTCATCCATAACGGATCGGCATCGAAACGAGAACGGTAAAGCATTTTCATTATAGGCGATCCCGTGCGTGGCTTCCGGATGAGGAATTCCTATGATGTGATCGCCATCGGCGGCGGTCCTGCGGGGGCCAGCTCTGCGGCGATTCTGGCAGAGCATGGGCATCGGGTGCTGGTGCTGGAGCGCGAGAAATTTCCCCGCTACCACATCGGCGAATCTCTCATTCCCTTCACGTTCCAACCCTTGGAGCGCCTCGGCCTGATCGAAAAGATGAGGCAGTCCCACTTCATGAAGAAATACAGCGTCCGCTTCGTGGATCCGGACGGACGGTCGAGCCAGCCCTTCTATTTCTTCAACCGCTACGACCGCGAGACGATCGCCCAGACCTGGCAGGTGCTGCGCTCGGAGTTCGATCAGATGCTGCTGGACCACGCCCGATCCAAGGGGGCGGAAGTCCGCGAGGAGACCAAGGTGGTGGAACTGCTGCGCGGCGATGGCGGCAAGGTCGTCGGCGTCCGCGCGGTCGGGCCCGACGGGAAGGAGACCGAATACCATGCGCCCATCACTCTGGACTGCACCGGCAAGGAGGCCTACGCCATGGTGCGAAACGGCTGGAAGGTGCGCGACCCCTTCCTGAGCAAGGTGGCGGTCTGGACCTACTACCGGGGCGCCAAGCGAGCCGAGGGAATCGACGAGGGGGAGACCATCGTCGCCTACGTCCGCGAGAAGGGCTGGTTCTGGTACATCCCGCAGCACGACGACATGGTCAGCGTCGGCGTGGTCGCGGAGGGCAAATACCTCTCGCGCGACGGCGTGCGGAATCCGGAGCAGATTTTCCAGCGCGAGATCGAGGAGAACCTGTGGATCAAGGACCACCTCTCCGTCGGCCGGCAAGTCGGTGACTACTACGTCACCAGCGAATACACCCAACACTCCCGCCACTGCGGCAGCGACGGGCTGTTGCTGGTCGGCGACGCCTTCGCCTTCCTCGACCCGGTGTTCAGCTCCGGAGTGATGCTGGCGCTGAAAAGCGGCGTCCTCGTGGGCGAGGAATTGCATCGGGCCTTCGAGGAGAACGACCTCAGTCCGGCGCGGTTCCGGAACTACGCCCGCGCCATCCGGCAGAGCGTGGAGAACATGCGCAAGCTCGTCTACGCCTTCTACGACCAGGACTTCAGCTTCGGGGAGCTGATCAAGCGCCATCCCGACGCCGCCGGTCCGGTGGCGGACTGCCTGAGCGGCGACATGGACAAGGACTACTCGGAGCTGTGGGAGCAGATCCGAGAGCTCGTCCCTCTGCCGGACGAGCTCGACGTGGGCGATCCGCTCGTCGCCTGCGCTTAGATCTGCTTAGCTAGGTTTGCAGACAGGCCGTTGAAAGCCAGGACAACGCCGGGAATTCGGCCACAGAAAGGCAGGCGCGAAATGGAGCCATGTCCGTCCCGTGTTTTTGTGGTTTTGCGTGGCCACCCCTCCCATCTGACAGGGTGGAGTCAGATCGCGACGGGCTTGCCCGTGGCGGCCGAGCCGTAGATGGCGTCGATGATCTGCATCAGCGCCAGGCCCTGCTCGGCGGTGTTGAGCGGCTCGGCCCGGCCTTCGATCGCCTCGACGAAGTTCGCCGCGGAATCGACCCGTCCCATGTCCTCGCAGGGCTCGGTCTCGATCCTTCGGTCGGTCCGCTGCGCGCCTTCCTGGAGATAGAGCTCGCAGGCGTCGATGGCGGTGTCGTCCAGCCCGTCCGTGCCGAAGAGGCGCTCGACCTTGCCTCCGGCCTTGACGCCCTGGAAGACGACCGAGACCTCCTCGCGCTTGACCAGCTCGGCCCAAGACATCTGGAAGGACAGCGCCTGGCCCGTCTCGAAGGTGACGAAGCCGTGGGCGGCGGATTCGACGTCGGTGACGCCGCCCTCGCGGTCGGGGATGCCCCAGGGGCCCTTGAAGTCCTTCAGGGTGATGTGGTCGTCGAAGACCCGGGCGAGGACGTGGGCGGGCTTGGGATTGCCCATGAAGTAGATGGCGAGGTCCATCATGTGGAGCAGGTCGATGACGGGACCGCCCCCGGAGAGGGCCTTGGTGGTGAACCAGCCTCCGAAGCCAGGGATGCCGGTGCGGCGGATCCACTTGGCCTGCGCGGAATTGATGCGCCCCACGACGCCGCCGTCGATGAGCTTCTTCATCTCGCGCGACTCGGGCCGGGCCCGGTTGTTGAAGTTGAACATGAGCTGCCGCCCCGCCCGGTCGCGGGCGGCGATCATGTCGCGGACTTCGGCGGCGTTCATCGCCGGCGGCTTCTCGCAGAAGACGTGCTTGCCGGCCTCCAGAGCCTGGATGGCCAGCGGCGCGTGGAACTTGTTCGGGACGATGATGGACACGGCATCGATGCCGGAGCCGAGCATCTCCGCCACGTCGGCATAGGCCTGGGGAATGCCGTTCGCCTCGGCCGAGGCCTTCGCCGCCTCCGCGTTGACGTCGGCCATGGCGACGACCTCGCCGCCGGCCTTTCTGAATCCCTCGATGTGATAGCGGGCCATGCCGCCCGCCCCGATGATGCCGATTCTGGTAGCCATGATGAAAGTCTGAAATCCGAAATCTGAAGGGCCGGACGCCGATCTCTAGTGCGTTGTCAAAAGGGAAGGGAGCGATGCGGGGAGGCGCCGCCGGAGCGTCCGCATCGGACCGGAAGAGGGATGGTCGCAAAAAGGCGCAGGAGCGCAAAAAGGGCGGGGCAGCCTGTAAGCCGCCGCCTCCCCTTGCAGCGCCGGGGCTTGGGAAAGCCCCGCTCCTTGGGAAGCCGCAACCGTCCGGGAGAGCCAAGGAGGGGCGCTTTCCCAAGCGCCCGCAGAAGCCCGGCCTCCCCTTGCCCTGGTTCCATGACCAGCGAGTGGGGCGGAAGAACCGTCTCTTCCGCCACCGCCCGGGATGGGCTGGCCCTTCATGGAAGCTCGACCTTGCGGAACCACCGGCTTCTAGCTCCTTATTCCTTGCTCTTGGAGTCGCCCTTCGCCTTCGAGTCGGCGGGGGCCGCTGCGGGAGCGGCGGCGGGGGCAGGAGCCGGGGCCGCCGCAGCGGGCGCGGTGATCTCGGAAGCCTTGACTTGCAGGCCGGCTTCGAGGGCCAGCTTGACGGTGGTCTGGGTGATGTCGACGTTGGCGGCGTAGGTGAAGACGGGCGGGGTGACCTTCATCAGGACGACTTCGAGGCCGATCTCCTGGGCGGCCTTGAGGGCGATCGGCTCGAGGCGGATGCGGAATTCGTTGATCATGCGGACGCGCTCCTGGGCGAGGGTGTTCTGGGCCTGCGCCTTGATGCGGCTGCGCTCCTCGTTGGGCTGCCGGTTCGTCGCGATGATGCGGCGCTTGTCGTCGTCGCTGGGGTTCTCGCCGGCCGCCTCCTCGACGCCCGACATCTGCTTCTGCATGGTCTCCTGGGTGCGCTGGAGATCGGCGTTGAGGTTGTTCTGCATGTTCAGGAGGTCGACGCGGACCTTCTCTTCGACTCCGAGCTGGCGGGCGACTTCGTCGATGTCGAGGATCGCGACGCCGCCTTTCTGGGCGGCGACGGGCAGGGCGGTGGCGATCAGGGCGATCAGGCAGAGGAAGCTTGCTTTCGTTTTCATTGGGGGTGTCTGGAAGAGGACGCAGAGCCTAGAGCAAAAACCGCCGGGAAGTCCAGATTTTTTCGGCTCGGGCGAAAATCGCCGGGGCGGCGGGGTTCCTATCGGTCGCCTGCGGCGAAGGCCTTCAGGATGTAGGCCAAGGTGGACTCGCTCGGATCGCCCGGCGCACCCGGGTAGAAGAGTTCGCATTCCACCCCCTTTGCCTCGCAATGCTCCTTCAGCTTCGCGCCGAAGTTGGCGCTGTGGGTGGGATCCTTCTCCTCCTGTCCGAGGGACGGAGGCCTGGCGTAGGCGAGGTAGACCGGAGGATCGTCCGCGGAGACGAGGGCGTAGGGCGAATACTCGGCGATCCAGGGCAGGATGTCGTCGCGCTTGGCGAGGAATTCGTCGAAGGAGGAGAGCTTCCTCTCCGGGTCGCCCTTGAAGCCGAAGGCGTGGCCGCCGTAGCGGCTGTTCGGCGTCCATTCCTTCATCTGGGCGGGATCGAGCGTGGTCTGCGCCCCCGAGACGGCGGCGAAGGCGAGGCGGGTCGATTCCCGTGCCACGGGATCGTCGCTCGAGGGATCGGCGAGGTCGTCGTGGAAGGCGAGCCAGAGCGAGGTGCAGGCCCCGGCGGAGCCGCCGCTCGCGGCGATGCGGGCCTTGTCGATGCCCCATTCCTCCGCCTTGCTGCGGACGAGCTGCAGGGCTCGGGCGGCGTCGTGGAGCGATCCCTTCACCGGGGGCTCGATCCCGTCGGCGGTGGCCTCGGCGATGAAGCGGTATTCGACCGAGGCGACGGAGATCCCTTCCTTCAGCAGCGTCGGCAGCATTTTGCTCAGCCCGCTGAGCCGCCCGCCCGACGTCCAGCCTCCGCCGTGGACGAAGAGCAGCACCGGAGTGGGCTCGGTGGATTCGGCCTTCCAGAAATGGATGGCCTGCTTCGGATGCGGTCCGTAGGCGACGTCGTAGTGGGTCGGATCGGGCAGCACCGGATTGGCCTGAAGGAAGTCGGAGGCCTCCTGTTCGCCGATCTCGCGGACGAAGAGGTTGCGCCAGCGGATTTCGCCGCCGTGGGTCTGGAGCATCAGCGGCCCCTTGGCGGGGAAAGGCTCGCCCTTCTTGAAGAAGTTGGCGAAGTCGGCGCCCTGGACCACGAGGCGTCCGTTCAGCGTCACCCAGGTGCGGGCGCCGATCTGTTTGATCCTGAAGCTGTTCCACTCGCCGAACGGCTTGTCCGCGAGCATCAGGGGGTCGCGCCCCAGGGTCCTCGGCGGATTGTTGAAAAGACCGCCCGATCCGAGGTGGGGGCGGCGGTCGGGCTTGGCCGGATCGAAGACCTGGTTGGTGTCCCAGATCTGGACCTGGGGCTGGCCGCGCAAGTAGATGCCGCTGTCGGCCCCGGCCACCGTCTTGTATTCGAGGAGCAGCTCGAAGTCGCCGAACTCCTCCTCCGTCGTGGCGTAGGGGCCGGTGCCCGCGTTGACCAGCTCTCCCTTCTCGACGTGCCAGTGGTTCGCGAAGTCGGCGCGCTGCGCCTTCAGGTTCTCCTCCAGCTTCTCGCCTTCCAGCTTGGCCGAGCTGTGGGGATTCCAGCCGTACCAACCCTCGAGATCCTTGCCGTTGAAGATGGCCCGGAAGCCCTTCGGCGGCGCGGGGTCGGCGGCGGCGGCGAACGGACCGGCGAGAAGAAGGCCGGCGGCGAGCAATCGGAGGGAGCGCTTGTGCATGTCGGCATCCTAGCGATTTCGGGTGCGCCGTCGAGGGCCGCGCGGAGGCGGGGTCGCGCCAGTCGGTCGGCAAAGGCATCGCAGGGCTCCGCAGCGCGGGCGGGGAATGTCGCGACGGTCGCCGTCCAAGGCCGCGTCGAGAACGTCGGCGGGTTCCTGCCCGATTCGACGGTGGCGATTTTGCCCCTTCCGCGAAGCCGCAACGGTTTTTTTGGACATTTCATCCCAAATCTGATGAGAATGAGGATTCGATGATTCGATTCGCCGCACAGACTGTCCGCGTGGCCCGCGAAGTGCGTCAGCCCTTGAACTGGCGAGGGCCGATTTTTCCTCAAGATCCGTTTTTCCACCAACTCCCGCTCCCGACGCCATGAACCGATCCCGATTTCTCGCCATCCTTCTCGCCGCCGCCCCGCTGGCCACCTTCGCATCCGAGGCGAGCGTCGCCGCCCCCGTCGAGATCGGCGGTCGCCGCGAATTGTTCGTCGACCACTTCCTGCTCGACCAGCTCAACGGCACCCGCCTGCAACTGCACGCGCCGCGGGACGAGGGCGTCGCCTTCGCGTTCGACCAACCCTGGGAAGGGCTTTTCAGCGGCTACGTCACCATCCTGACCTTGGAGGACGGTCGCCTCCGCGCCTACTACCGGGGCAAGGCGGTCGCCAACCGGGACGGCAGCGACGAGGAGATCACCTGCGTCGCCGAGTCCGCCGACGGCCGCGCCTGGACCAAGCCGGAGCTGGAGATCCACGAGATCATGGGCCAGCGGCGGAACAACGTCGTGCTGAGGCAGACCGAGACCGCCGCCCACAACTTCAGCCCCTTCCGCGACGAGCGGCCCGGCGTGCCGGAGGACGAGAAGTTCAAGGCCTTCGGAGGCACCGTCCAGGGGGGCGGTCTGCTCGCGTGGAAGTCGCCCGACGGACTGCGCTGGACCAAGATGGCTGAGAAGCCCGTGATCACCAAGGAGATGGTGCCCTACAAATACATGTTCGACTCGCAGAACGTGGCCTTCTGGTCGGCGGCCGAGGGCAAATACGTGGCCTACTACCGCGTCTTCGAGGACGGCATCCGCCGCATCGTGCGCAGCGAGAGCGAGGACTTCCTGACTTGGTCGCCGCCCGTCCTGCTGGGCTACCGGAATCCGGGGACGAAGGCGCCCATCGAGCATCTCTACACCAACCAGACCCATCCCTACTTCCGCGCCCCGCACCTCTACGTCGCCATCGCGGCGCGGTTCATGCCGGGACGCCAGGTGCTGAGCGAGGCGCAGGCCCAGGCCATCGGGGTGAATCCGGGCTACTTCAAGGACACCTCCGACGCCATCTTCATGACGACCCGCCCTGGCGAAGGCGGCGATCACCTCGCCCACTACGACCGCACCTTCCTCGAAGGCTACATCCGCGGCGGCATCGGAGCGCAGAACTGGGTCTCGCGCACCAACTACCCGGCTCTCAACGTCGTGCCCACGGGGGCCGAGGAAATGTCGGTCTACGTGAACCAGGACTACGCCCAGCCCAGCGCGCACCTCCGGCGCTACGCCATGCGCACCGATGGGTTCTCCTCCCTTCACTGCGGCTACGCCGGCGGCCACGCCATCAGCAAGCCGCTCGTGTTCTCCGGCCGCGAGCTGTCGCTGAATTTCTCCACCTCCGCCGCCGGCGGCGTGAAGGTCGGCATCGAGGATGCCGACGGCGGGCCCATCGAGGGCTACTCCGTCGCGGACTGCGTGATGCAGATCGGCAACGAGCTCGACCGCAGGGTCGCCTGGAAGTCGGGCGCCGACCTCAGCTCCCTCGCCGGCAAGCCGGTGCGCCTGCGCTTTTCGATGAAGGACGCCGACATCTATTCCTTCCAGTTCGTCGAATGAGCGGTCGGCGCATCTCTCCGATTTCGCTTAGGTGGCCGCCAAGGGGCGAAAGCATGAGCGGATAGATCTGCTTATCATGGATTCAAGCGTCGGGAGTGCGTTCGTGCTGCTTCCGGTCACGCCGCATTCCGGGCAGCGGACCGGGCCGCGTCGCGGTCGAAGAAGGATTCCATGCGGTGGTTGAGATCCTCGTAGAAGGTCTCGGCGAAGCGCTCCAGCCGCTTGGATCGATTCTTGGCGCGGGCGCCCTTCTCTTCGGCGAGGCGCGCTTTCTCGGTCTCGACCCGCTCCTCGAAGGCGGTCTCGAGCTCGAGGAGGTTCTCGACGAAGGCCTTGGCGGCGCGGGAGTTGTCGATGCCTTCGATGAGGGCCTTCTCCAGCGGCTTGTTCTGGGTGAGGTGGAGCAGCCGGCCGTCGGAAAGTCCGTCCATGTACTGATGGTAGCTCTTCAGCCAGGCGGTGCGCTCGCGGGCGTAGCGGACCTCCTCGCGGTCGACGAGCGCGTCGTAGGGCCCGGGCTGGGAGAAGAACTTCACCACCAGCGGGATGGTGTCGATGAGCATGAAGAGTCCGGCGAGGATGGCGTAGGCGAGGAGGGCGAACTTGCCGCCTTCGCCGCCCTCCTCGAAGAGGCTGTGGAGAGCCAGAGTCTGGGTGAGGATGTCGCGGCGGGGCTCGGCGGAGATCGCGGCGATGCGCTCCTGCTCCTGCTCCCCGATGGCGGCGAGCTCGCCCTGGAGCCGGCCGAGCTCGGCCAGGCGGGTGTCGATCTGCGCGGTGATGGTGGCGCGGATGGTGTTCTGCTGCTCGACGAACTGATCGGCCTGCGACTGCTGCACCTGCCGCTTCAGGTCGGCGATGCGGTCGCGCTCGGCCTTGAGACGTTCGGCCTTGGCGGCGGCGAGGCCGATGAACTCGCCCTTGATGCCGTCCTCGACGGCCTTGACCTGTTCGGCGAGATCGTTCCGCAGGCTCGTGAGATAGGCGAGGGTTTCGCCGAGGCGCTTGGCCTCGTCGCGGCGCCAGGCGAGCTGGTCGGCCTGGATGCTCTTGGCGCGGGGACCGAGACCGACGATGCCGCTGCGCTGTCCGTTGACCTCGCGCTCGAACTCGCGCTGCCAGTTGTCGAGCTCGGTCTGGAGCGTGGCGTATTTCGCCTGGGCTTCGGCGAACTCGGCGTCGGCGGATTCGATCTTGGCGCGGTCCACGGCGGATTCCGCCTGGATGCGGGCGGTCATCTGGGCGCGGAGCTCGTCGTCGAGTTCGGCGAGAGGGTCGGCAAGTCCGACGGTGGCGTCCTCGACGAGAAATTCGGCGGCGAAGGTCTTCTCGAAAAGGGCGCGCTGCTCGGCGATTTGCCCCTCGAGTTCGTCGATCTTCGCTTCGACGGTGGCCTTCTCGGCGTTCGCGGCGACGCGGACCGCTTCGATTTCGCTCTGGCGATCCTCCTCGACCACGCTGGTGACGGTGTCCTTGAAAAGCAGGAGGGTGAGGGGATGGGAGATGGTCACGCCCATGAGGGCGGCGACGACGATGCGGAGGAAGAACTGTCCGACCTTGCGATGGAAGCGCTGGTAGGAGCGGTAGATCGAGAGCAGGGCGCGGTCGATCGTCATGATGATGAGCCCCCAGGCGAAGGCGATGGGGGCGATGACGCGCCAGTCGTCGGTGAGGGTGGAGAGGGCGTAGCCGCACGCGATGAAGGCGAAGACGGTGGGTACGAGCACGGTCGCGCCGAAGGCGACGTATTTTCGCTGTTCCCAGCCCGGGCATTGCTCCAGCGTGTCGGCGCCGGCGCCCGAGAGCCAGAAGAAGAAGTGCTTGAGGGGATTGGCCCTGGATGGGCGACCGGACGGGTTTGGATAGGGAGAGTTCATGGCGCTTGGCGTGTGTGGTGGTGGAACAGATGGCCTTCGTCAGGAACGGCCCCGGCAAGGCCTAAGATCGCAATCTCCCGAAAATACTTAGGAATACCGGACAATCTGTAAACACTTATTTTCGAAAATCCGTAGCTCATTGGAGTACATGGAAATTCGAGGAGGAGGGCGGCTCTGCCGGGAGACGGTCAAGCTTCGGCCGATCTGGCAGGCCCCGCCCATCGGGGGAGGATTGCGATGGATGGACCCGCCGCGAGGCGAAGATGGGGCCACGCGGTCGATCGGCATCCCCGCGACCTTCGCTCCCCGAGCGGGCCGCCCGGGGCTACCCTCGGGCTCCGTAGCGGTGCGCGGGGGGGAGGTGGTGCAATCGGCGGAGAAAGGCCAGAAAAACACCGGGAATTTGGCCGTAAGGCAGGGAACGGAGCCATGTCCGTCCCATGGTTTTGCGCTTCTCCTGCCTTTTTTCGGCCATCCTTCCCATCAAAAGGAGGGCCAAGCCTCCTAGCCCGGAGGCCAGCCCAGTTCGCGACCGGAGAGGAGATGCACGTGCAGATGGGGCACGGCTTCCCCGGCGAGGCGGCCGTGGTTGATCACGAGACGAAACCCCTCCTCCGTGCTGTTGAAGCCGAGCTGCGTCGCGACCTTTCCGGCGGCAAGGAGGAGATGGCCGAGCAGGGCGGCATCCTCCTGCGCTGCGTCGCCGACCCGGGGAATGGGCTTCCGGGGGATGACGAGGAGGTGGACGGGGGCCTGCGGTTCGATGTCGCGGAAAGCCACGGCGTACTCGTCCTCGTAGACGATGTCGGCCGGGATCTCGCGGGCGATGATCTTCTCGAAGAGGGTCATGATGCGATGACGAGGTGGAGTCCGGGGCGGATCTCGGCGACGCGGGCGCGCATCTCCGCGACGAAGGCGGTGATTTCGCGCTTCAGCGCCTCGCAGCGGGTCGTCCATTTCTTCGTCGCGACGAGGCGGCGCACGCTCCGGCTCAGACCGTGGACCTCCACCCGGTTGGCGCCTCCGCACGCGGCGGAATGCACCTGGTCCTCGAGGAGGCGGAAAAAGGCGAGCTCGTATCCGCTCCCGGCGCGACGGGCGAGCTCGCTCAGCGAGATGCGTACCGGCGGCGGGGTCTTGTCGATCTTCGCGGCGACATGGTCGAGGCCCAGCGAGGCGAGCGTCTTCTCGATGCGGGCGAAGAGGTCGTCGGAGTCGATCACGCTGCCCTTGTAGTGGTTCGCGAGAAAGCTCTCGACTCCGCGCGAGATGTCGCGCGCCATCCAGTCGGGCACGTCGGTGCCGCTGGCGGCGTTGCTGAGCGTGTCGGAGAGCCACTCCGACTCGCAGAGGGCGAGACTGGAGGAGCCGATCCGGATGTAGGGCAGGGCGTGCGGCAGGGAGATCATGGCGGTGTTTCTCGGGAACGGCGGGGGTGTTTCGTGTCGGTGGTGCGGGAAAAGGGGGCCTTAGGACTTGGCCTCGAAGAGGTCGGGTTGGAGCAAGTTGGCGGCGGGCGAGCTCTCCAGCGACTCGATCACTTCGCTGAACTCGCCCACGTCCTGGAACTGGCGGTAGACCGAGGCGTAGCGGACGAAGGCGACGGGGTCGATGCGCTGGAGGTGGGCCATCACCTTTGGCCCGATGATGCGGGTGGGGATTTCGCGCAGGTTGTCGGCGGTGAGCTCGTTGACGATCTCGTCGACGGCGTTTTCCAGCTCGTCGATGGAGACGCGACGCTTCTCGCAGGCCTTGATGAGTCCTCCGAGCAGCTTCTCGCGCTTGAAGGGCTCGCGGGTGCCGTCGCGCTTCACCACGAGGACGTCGCGCCGCTCGACCTGCTCGTAGGTGGTGAAGCGATGCCCGCATTCGAGGCATTCGCGACGCCGCCGGATCGAAAACCCGTCCTTGGAGATGCGGGAATCGATGACCTTGTCCTCAAGACTGTTGCATTTGACGCAGCGCATGGGCTGAAACGGGACGGCAAGCGGCAAAAATGCGACTCACGCGTAAGAGTTGCAACAAGATGTTGGGGTGTCAATTCAAAAACGACCACAAGATGTAGGGTCGGGGAGGCATTCCGGACCAGTGGGCCGCGTTCGGCGGAGGGATCGCGGCACAGGCTGCCGAGATCGGGCTGACGCGCGTCGGGAACGCGGGAGCCCCGAAGAGGGGAGCGGCTAAATCCGGATGAAAATCCGATTCCGGTACATCCACCACAGAATCGACCAGAAGGCGAGGGTCACGAGACAGGCGGCGACGACGGGTCCTGCGGCGCTGGAAAACCAGGCCTCCGGCAGGTGGGTTCGCACTTGCTTCCCCATCCATTGGTTGGTCGCGATGCTCAGGAAGTAGGCGGTGATGGGATTCAAGCCCACCACGACGAAGGGAAAGGTCCAGCGGCGGAAGCCGGCGAGATCGACGAGCCAATAGAGGAAGGCCAGCAGCCAGATGCACCAGGCGCCGCTGAACAGGGTCCAGGAAGGCGTCCAGATCCGCTTCACGATGGGGCAGACCGTGTCGCCGGCGAGGAGCCCGAGCGCCAGGTAGAGCGCTCC
>CAYMMC010000036.1:0-12420 GCA_964391125.1 uncultured Akkermansia sp. | reverse complement strand
ACGGCGAAATCGTGCGGATGAAGCCCCGGATTCGCCACCTCACCGGCTTCTACCTCGCCATCGCCCTGGGCGGGGCGCTGGGAGGGCTGTTCGTGAACCTCGCCGCCCCGAGGATGTTCTCGGGCTACTGGGAGCTGCACCTCGCCTTCGTCCTCCTCGCCGTCCTCGCCAGCGTCCAGCTCTGCCGCTCGCTGCTCCACCGCCCTCCGCTGCGCCGCCCCTGGATCGCCCTGCCGGCGGCGATTCTCTGGATCGGCGCCGTCGGCACGATGGTCTTCTTTCTCCGCGAGCACATCGTGGAAAGCCGCGGGCACGCCATCGCGATGAAACGGGGATTCTACGGCGCCATCAAGGTCGAGGAAGTCGACGCCGGCACCACGGAGGCCTATCGATCCCTGCACCACGGACGCATCAGCCACGGACGCCAATACCTCGACGACGCACATCGCGGCTTCGCCGGCACCTACTACGGGCTCGACAGCGGCGTCGGCGCGGTGTTCGAATGCCTCCCGGCCCGCACCGCGACGCCGCCGCAGGCGCTCCACGTCGGCGTCGTGGGACTGGGCGTCGGCACCATCGCGACCTACGCGGAGCCAGGCGACCGCTTCCGCTTCTACGAGATCAACCCCCAGGTGGAGGAACTGGCCCGCTCCCACTTCACCTTCCTCTCCGACTGCCGGGGCGAGGAGACCGTGGTGCTGGGCGACGCCCGCATCACCCTGGAGCGGGAGCTTTCCGCAGGCGAGACGCAGCAGTTCGACGCGCTCTTCGTCGATGCCTTCAGCGGCGACTCCATCCCCATCCATTTGCTGACCCACGAGGCCTTCGAGCTCTACTTCCAGCACCTCAAGCCGGGCGGAGTCCTCGTCATGCACATCACCAACCTCCACATCGACCTCGCCGATCCGGTGCGCAACCTCGCCGAGGCCTTCGGGCGACGCGCCTTCCGGGTCGACCACAATCCGGGGGTCGACGTCCACCATTCCTACTACTCCGACTGGGTCGTCGTCGCCGACGATCCCGATTTCATCGCCGCCCTGGAGGCTTCCGGACGGGTCACGGAATGGGACCGGGAGGAGGCGCTGCCCATCCACTGGACCGACGCCTACAGCAACCTCTTCGAGGTCGCCTTCTAGCCTGCCGGCCCCTCAGTAACCGCTCTTCTGGACGACCTTGCGCAACTCCGTCTGGAAGGCGATGGCCTGCTCCTCGCTCGGGCGGAACTCCGGGTCGGAAGCCTCCAGCCCGAGACGTCCCAACTGGTCGAGCCACCACGACGCCGTCTGTCCGCCGCCGAAATCCGCCTTGCCGCTGAGAATCGCGCCGGGGCGGAGAACTTGGTCGACCGTCACCTTCACCCCTCCCCCGTCGGCTTCGCCCTCCGCAGCGCCCGCGTCCTCGATGTCGGCGGCATCCTCCTCCGGCGCCTTGGGAGGCTCGGGCTCGGGCGTGGGCAACAGCTCGATGCCGAGATCCTCGAGGAGAAACCGGGTCTCGAGATAGGTCACGCTCAGACCCAGATCGTCGCGCAGCTTCTTCTGGATTTCGGGAAAGCCGTCCCCGGAGGCCGCCCAGGCCCGGATTTGCGAGACTTGATCGTCGGTCAGCGATTTTGAATTGCTCATGGAAAACGTTCCGGTTCCATAGCACAATTTTCCTCGCCATGCCAACATCTCCAGAGATCTCGCCGGACTGGGACCAATTCTACCGAGAGGGCCGCACGCCTTGGGACAAGGGCGCACCCGCCCCGCCCTTGCTCGAATGGCTCCAGGCCAATCCCGGCGCGCTCCGCGGCAGCGTGCTCGTGCCCGGCAGCGGGCTCGGCCACGACGTCCGCGCTCTCGCCGCCCTGCCCGAAACGGAGAAGGTCGTCGGGCTCGACCTCTCCCCCACCGCCGTCGCCCGCGCCGCCGCCTTCCCGCGCCTCGGCGCCGAACGCTACCACGTCGGCGACCTCCTCGACCTCGCGTCCGAGCATCGCGGCACCTACGACTGGGTCTGGGAGCACACTTGTTTCTGCGCCATCGATCCCGCCCGTCGCGAGGACTACGTCGCCGCCGCCCACGCCGCCCTCGTGCCCGGCGGGCGGCTCCTCGGGGTCTTCTACCTCGACCCCTACGACGACGAGCACCGTCCCGGCGGCGGGCCTCCCCACGGCGCCAGCCTGGAGGAGCTGGAGCGCCGCTTCGCCGGATCGGGGCGCTTCGCCATCGAGCAGAGCTACGCTCCCCGGCGCAGCTACCCCGGCCGCGAGGGCCTGGAGCGGGTTCTGAAACTGGTTCGGCGTTGATCCGGCGGGGGCCCCGGATTCGTTTCAATCCGCCTCACCGCGCCGCAGCGACCGGACATTGCCCAGCCAAGTGCAGGCGATGGCCACGAGCAGGCCGAAGCCTCCGATCGACGCAGTCAGAGGGTGGAGCCCGTTCGCGGGGAAACGCAACGCCTCGACGGCGAAGACCGCCAGAGTGCCGAGGTAGACCGAGCCGACGAGGGCGCCGAAGACGAGGCGTCCCTTGCGCGAATCGTTGTCGAAGGCGAGGGCGGCGGGGACGGTCGAGGCGATCAGCCCGACCCCGGCGAGCAGCGCCGGAAGGTAGCCCGTGAAATAGCCGACGCCCCCGCTGGCCGCGCCCAGCAGCAGCCCCCCGCCCACCGCGACGCCTTGGTTGCGCTCGCCGCGCTTCAGGGCGAGGCGGGCGGAGCGGTCGAGCAGAATCAGGAAGTTCCCCACGCCGGGGGCGAGCCAGACCCAGAGGACGAGACCGAGCCAGGCCAGTCCGCAGACCGCCGCGAGGATGGGACTGACGGTGTTCAGCGTGCTTTGCAGGACCCGGTAGACGAGGTAGATCCCGATGACGATGGCCCATTGCTTCCCGCCGGTGAAGCGCTGCATGTAGAAGCAGTAGGCGAGATAGGCCCGGTAGAAGAGGGAGCGGGCGCGGAAGGACTCGATCAGGCCCTCGCGGGCGGCGTCGGAATCGGGATCGAGGCGCAGGGCCTCGCGGAAATGAGTCTCGGCGCGGACGCGGTCGCCCCCCTGCAGGGCGCTCCATCCCGCGTTGACGTGGGCGAGACCGTCCTCGGGATCGGCGGCGAGGAGACGCGCCGCCGCCTCGGCTCCGAGCTCGCCCTTGCCCTGGAGCCGCAGAGTCTGGGCGAGAAGGTTCGCCGCCATGCCGTTGTCGGCGTCGAGGGCGAGGGCGCGGCGGCACCATTCCTCCCCCTCGGCCCATCGTTCCATCGAGCAGTAGGCGGCGGCCTTCGCCGCATGGGCGAAGCCGTCGCCCGGATCGAGGGCGATGGCGCGGTCGGCGGACTCCAGCGCCTCCTTGCCGCGATGCAGGTCGGAAAGGATGAGGGAGCGCACCGCGTGGTAGAAGGGCTCGTCGGCGCGCAGGCGGATGGCCTCGCCGATGCGGTCGAGGGCCTGCCGCCGCTTGCCCGGCTGGCTCATCTGGCAGAGCGCGAGCCGCCCGTGGACGAAGTCGTTGTCCGGCTCCCGCGCGAGGACGCCGTAGAAGCAGGCCTCGGCCTCCTCCAGACGCCCCTGCTCCTGCAGCAGAATGCCGTGCGAGAGTTCACTCATGCCCTGCCCCGACAAGAATCTCACCGTCGCTCATTTGCGGATGCCGAGATACTGGAGGACGTCGTCGTAGAAGCCGCTCTGGTTCGCGTAGAGGGCGTAGTTCCGTGCGCTTTCGAACCATTTCAGGGTGCTGGGCTTCACCTGCTTCGCGGCGCGGAGGAGGTCCTTCTGCGTCACCGGCACGATCCGTCCGCTGCGCATCGCCTCGGCCAGGGCCCCCTCGACGGCCTGGTCGAAGAGCGCCTTGAGGTCGGCCCCGGAGAAACCCTTCGTCTTCTTCGCCAAGGCGGCGGGATCCAGCCCCGCGACCGGCTTGCCCTCGGCCATGAGGCGGACGATCTGCTCGCGGGCCGGCTCGTCCGGCGGCGGGACGAAGACGAGCCGGTCGAAGCGTCCCGGACGCAGGAAGGCCGAGTCGAGGTGCCAGGGCGCGTTCGTCGCCCCGAGGACGAGCACCCCCTCGTTCCGCGAGGCCTCGCCGTCGAGCTCGGCAAGGAATTGGTTGATCAAGGTCCGTCCGGCGGAGCTGCGCATGTCCTTGCGGTCGGCGGCGAGGGCGTCGACCTCGTCGAAGAAGAGCACCGCCGGGGCCTGGCGGCGCGCCAGCTCGAAGACCTCGTGCAGCTTCTCCTCGGACTTGCCGATCCACATGTCGAGGATCTGGTGGAGCCCCACGCTGAGGAACTTCGCCTTGATTTCGCCGGCGGTGGCCCGGCTGATCAGCGTCTTGCCGCAGCCCGGAGGTCCGTAGAGGAGCACGCCGCCGCCCGCCTTCTTTCCGTAGGCCTCGAACAGCTCGCGGTTCTCCAGCGGGTAGAGGATCTTCATGCGGATGTCCTCCTTCACCGCCTCCATCCCCCCCACGCGGTCGAAGTCCACGTCGGAGCGCTGCTCGAACTCGAACTCCAGCTCGTCCTCGTCGAACTCGTCGTCGAAGTCGTCCTCCTCGAACTCCGGGTCGAAATAGGCCGCCGCCTGGCGGTCGGCGCCGCGCTGCGGCGAGGGCCGCCCCCCGTCGGAGGGACGGTTCCCGCCCGCCTGGCGGATGCGCTTGAGCAGCTCCTCGTTCTTCAGCGAGCCGTCGAGGGCGACGGCCCGGTCGTAGTGCTCGCGGGCCTCCTTGGCCCGGTTCTCGTTCAGGGAGAAGCGGGCGCGCAGCATCCAGGCCGGGGCGTAGTCGGGAGCCTCGCCGCAAAGCTGCTCCAGGCGCAAAATCGCCTCCGACCCCCGCCCGTCGAGATCGAGGAGCCGGGCGAGCTGGACGCGGGCCTGCGGATTCGTCGGGTCCACCTTCAGGGCGGCCTCGTAGGCCTCCCGCGCCTCCTCCAGGCTGAAGCGGTCGAGGTAGGCCTCGCCGAGCATCAGGAGCAACGGCACGTTGTCCGGCGAGAACGCCAAGGCCTGCTTGAGGGATGGGATGTCGGCCATGTTCGGAAAAGTGAAGCGAAACAAACGCGAGGCGAAGGAGGGAAGCAAGTCCCGAGGCGCATCCTTTTTCTCCGCCCCCCCCGACGAGGCGGGCGGACGGCCGCTGCGCCGCCTCCGTCCCCGGCAGCGCTTGCTCCGCTTGCCAGCCGAAGGCGGGGCAGCGACACTGCCGCCATGCTCGAGCGCTTTCTCCAAGCCTTCATCCCGCTCTTCGTGGCGGTGGACGCGGTCGGCCTGGCGGCCATCTTCCTCGCGCTGGGGAGCGGAACACCGCTGCCGATGCGCCGCCGCATCGCCCGGCAGGCGACCGTCACCGGGGGCGCCGTCGCCCTGCTCTTCCTCTTCCTTGGGCAAAGCATCTTCTCCGCGCTCGGAATCAGCGTGAGCGACTTCCAGATCGCGGGCGGGCTCATCCTGTTCATCCTGGCGGCGCGCGACCTGATCCATTCGGCGGCGGAGGCCCCCACGCCGCTGGTGGAGGGCTTCGGCGTGGTGCCGCTCGGAATGCCCCTGATCGCCGGTCCGGCCACGATCACGACGCTCCTGCTGCTGACCAACGCCGTCGGCGTCGGACCGACGCTGGCCGCGCTGGCGGCCAACCTCGCGCTGGTGGCGCTGGCCCTCGCCTACAGCGACTGGCTGGGGCGCAAGATCGGTCCGACCGGGCTGCGGGCGATCTCGAAGATCGTCTCGATGTTGCTCGCCGCCATCGCCGTGAACATGATCCGCCGAGGAATTTCGAGCTGAGAGCGAGCCCGGAACCCGCGCCGAGGCATTGACTTCCCGGTCGATCCGATGGTCTAATAGCGCTTGCCCCGATCGCGCAGGACGATGAGTTCCTTCCCCATTTTCTTCCGGCCCCCGCGCCGCGCCGCGCTGGCTCTTGCGGCGCTGCTCGCCTGCCTGCCCCTGCGCGGCGAGGAGACGCCGGACCTGCGCGTCGTCTTCGGGCCCAAGTCGGCCGTGCTCTCGGGCCGAGTCGATTCCGAAGCCACTGCGGCAGCCCTGGTCGCGGCGGCGAAATCGGCGCGGCCGGACCTTTCGCCCGACGCGAGCGGGCTGCTCGTCGATCCGGAGGTCGTCCTGCCCGCCTTCTCCGATCTGCGCAGCCTCCTCGAGGAGATCGCCCTCTCCACCCACGAGGGCCGCTTCGAGCTCTGGCCGGAACGGCTCGTCATCGGGGGGCTGACCGACAGCGTCGTCAGCCAGAGCGCCCTGCGCATCCGCGCCGAGCCCATCCTCGCCGACCGACGTCTCGACATCCAGCTTCGCGTCGTCCCCACCGACGAGCTGCCGAAGATCGACGTCGCCCTCTCCCACGGTCGGATCGTTCCAGCGGAGCGTCCCGGACCGGGCCTCGCGCCTTCCGAGGAAACGCCCTTCGAGGCCCCCGGCCTGCGCTTGGACAAGCTCCTCGCGACCCTGCACCTTCTCGGCGACCCGACTCGGCTCGGCGGGAGCCCACCGGCGTCCGCGCCCCCCCCCTCGCCCGGCGCGGCGCTCCGAGCCCAGCCTCTCGAAACGCCGGATGCGCCCCCCGTTCCGCCGCCGGCCGAGGATCCTTTCGTGCCGCTCCCCTCCATCCTTTTCTCACGCAACACCTTCCTGCTCCAAGCCAACCAGAATCCGGTCATCGACGCTCTCGCCGAGAGTCTGCTCTCGCCTTCGCAACTCGGCGCCCGCGTGAGGATCGAGGCGCTCAAGCCCGCGGGGGGATCCGCCGCCTTCAACGACTATCTCTGCGAGCGGCGCACCGCCGAGGTCGCCCGGTTTCTAACCGAACGCGGCGTCGCCCCCTCGCTCTTCGCCCTGCGAACCACGGAAACGAACTCTCCGGTCGACACGGGGGAGGTGCGCCTCTTTGTCGAGTCCCTCCCGCCACCGGCCCCCGTCGAAACCGCGACGACAGGCGATCCGGACTCCAGAAACCCAGCCACCGCCCCTTGATCGGGCAGCCCAGCAACGTTCAAGAAAGAAAGAGAAAGTTGGAAAAAACCAACTACCGACCTTGAAATCAAACAGTTGCAACCTCCCGCATCAGGCTCCCAGGATTCCTGGACATGGAGGGCCCCGATGCGGTCGCCCCTTCGTTCGGGCGGCAAGCGGAGCGCTTGCCCTACAGGACAAGGGCGGACGGGCATCTGTAGGGCGGCCGCCCCGGTTGCCGCGACGGGTTTCCTACAGACCAAAGGAAGGCGGCTCAGGAATCTCTGCGGCGTCGGCGGATGTCGGCGGCGCCGGGGCGGCGGAATCGACCGGAGCGGACAGAGTCGGGTGCGGCATGGGAGAGGGCGGGGTCTTCTCCCGCTCCTTGTTGCCGAAGAGACGCCCGAGCAGGGACGGCTTCTCCGCCTCTCCCTGCGTCGCGGCGGCCAGCGCGGCGGAATCGGTCGGGGCCGACGCCTGCGGCGCTGCCGCGGCGGCGGAGCCCTCGGGATAGGTGGCCGCCGGCGGGACGGATTCCGCCGTGTCGGGATTGGGGCCAGGAGCGGGGGAGTCCGGCGATTTTCTCTTCGGTTTGAAAAGATCGAAGAGTCCGCGCTTCTCCTGCACGGCGGCGGCCGCACCCGAGGGCGTCTCCCGTCCGCTTCCGGAAGGGGCTGGAGAGGTTTCGAACTCGGGCACGTAGGCGTCGCGTCGCACCGGCGACGGAGCGGCGCCTTCGTCCCGGGGCGGCGCGGGCGGGCGATGCGCCGAGAGGTATTGCTCGGCCGTAGTGATGGGAGCGGGAGGCTGGACGTAGGACGACATCGCCCCCATCAGCGCCTTTTTCTGCCTTGCGGCGGCGGCGGCCTGCTCCCGCTCGGCCTCGCGCTGCGCCTTGCTCCAGGCCGCGTTGCCGTGGACGCCCCAGCCGTCGGCGGGCGGGGTCGTGGAAACTGCGCCATCCTGCCCGTTGCCAAAGCCGATGAAAAGTGATAGAGCCAGAGTCAGCCAGAAGGTCGTCTTCATCCCGTCCATGTGTGTGCGGTGCCATTCTGGCCTGTTTCCAATCCGATTTCCAGCCCCCAGACCATGAATTTGATTTTCGACGTTCACCTCGACCTCAGCCTCAACGCCCTTGAATGGAACCGCGACATCACCCTCCCCGTCGCCGAGATGCGGGCCTTGGAGGCGGGAAAGACGGACATGAAGGGCCAGGGGCTCAACACCGTCAGCCTGGATGAAATGCGCAAGGGCGGCATCGGCCTCTGCGTCGCCACCCAGATCGGCGGCTGCATGAAACCCCGCGGCCCCGTGGCCTGCTGGGAGTCCCCCGCCCAGGCATGGGGCATGACCCAGGGGCAGCGCCACTACTACGAGGCTCTCTGCGACCTCGGCGAGATGGCGCAGATCCGCAACCTCGAGGAGCTCGACGCCCACCTCGCCCTCTGGGCCGACCCGGTCGCGGCGGCGGCGGCGAAGGCGCCGGTGGGCTACGTGCTCAGCCTGGAGGGGGCCGACTCCATCGTCACGGTGGACTATCTGGAGAAGGCCTGGGAATACGGGCTGCGGGCCATCGGTCCGTCCCACTACGGGATCGGCCGCTATTCCATGGGGCACGACCAGGTCGGAGGCCTGCGTCCCGGCGGGGCCGACCTGATCAAGAAGATGGACGAGCTGGGAATCATCCTCGACGTCACCCACCTCAGCGACGACTGCTTCTTCGAGGCGCTCGACCTCTACGAAGGAACGGTTTGGGCGAGCCATTCGAACTGCCGCGCCATCGTCGACGACCCCCGCCAGTTCAGCGACGAGCAGATCAAGCTGCTGATCGAGCGCGGTGCGGTCCTCGGCTCCGTCTACGACGCCTGGATGATGGTTCCCGGCTGGATCCGAGGCACGACCACGCCCGAGAGCGCAGGGGTGAAGATCGCCCACATCGGCGACCACATCGACCACATCTGCCAGCTCGCCGGAAATACGAAGCACGTCGGCATCGGCAGCGACCTCGACGGCGGCTTCGGCAAGGAGCAAAGCCCCCTCGATCTCGACACCATCGCCGACCTGCAGAGCCTCGAGGGCATCCTGAAGGGCCGCGGCTACTCCGACGAGGACGTGGCCGGGATCTTCCACGGGAACTTCCTCCGTCTGCTCCGGCAGGCCTGGGCCTAGCGCCTATCCGGGACGCTGGGGGAACAGGGAGGCGAGAAGCGCCTCAGATCTCCGACCAGATCCCCGGCACGGGCACCTCGTATTGCCCGTCCGCGTCGGCGACGAGGGGAGGCTCGCTGTCGTGGGAGAGGGAGTCCATGTTCGGGTTGAACTGGAACTCCGAGGCCATCGCCTCGTCCCAGGTGACGACGCGCCCCCTGTGCGTCGCCGCCCGCCCCATGATCGCGGCCAGATTGCTCAGCGCGGCGCTCTTCGCCTGGTTGAAGGGCTGGTCCTCGCGGATGGCCTTGGTGAAGTCGTTCCACTGCGCCTGCCATGGGGTCAGCTTCTCCTCGGGGGCCTCCCAGACCACGTGCTCGGGGCCGATGCGCTGGTCCTTGAAAATCTTCACCGTCCCCGCATGGATGTTGCCGGAGAACTGGGCCGCGCACTTCGTGCCGTGGACGTAGGTGGCGAAGTCGTTGTGGCATTTGGGGATGTACCGCACCACGTCGTAGGCCTTGGTGCCGTCGGGGAAGGTCCACTCGATGGAATAGGAATCGAAGTTCTGCCCCTTGTCCGTGTTGTTGAAAGCCCGCCCTCCGATGCCGTGGGCGGACACGGGATACTCGCCCTTGAGCCAGCAGATCTCGTCGATCTGGTGGATGTCCATCTCGGCCCAGAGCCCCCCGGAGACCCAGAAGAATTTCGTGAAATTCCTCAACTGCCACTCCAGCTCGCCGCGCTCGGCCGGCTTCGGACCGAGCCGGCCCGCCGGGCCCATCCGGTAGGCCCGGATGCTTTGGATGTCGCCGATCTCGCCCTCCCCGATGCGGCGCATCAGCTCCTGCCGGTTCACCGAATGGCGGCACATCACCCCCGCCGCGACCTTCGTCCCGCGGGCCTCGGCCGCCTCGGCGGCCTTGAGAACGCGGCGCACTCCCGGAGCGTCGACCGCGAAGGACTTCTCCATGAACACGTTCACCCCGCGGGAGACGGCGTATTCGAGCTGCTGGGGGCGGAAGCCGGCGTAGCCCGTCAGCATGGCGACGTCGCCCGAATCGGGGCGCAGCGTGTCGATGGCGTGCTTGAAGGCGTCGAATCCGATGAAGCGCTGCTCCGGGGCGACCGCGGCGCGCTCCTTGAACTTGCCTTCGAGCGCGACGCGGGAGCGCTCCAAGCGGTCTTCGTAGAGGTCGGCCATGGCCGTGAGCGTGACGCCGTCGTCCGCCTCCATGGCGTTCGCCACCGCCCCGCTGCCGCGCGAGCCGCGGCCGATCAGGGCGAGGCGGATGCCGTCGCTCCCCGCCGCGTGGACCGCGGGGATGGCCACGCCCGCGAGGACCGAAGCCGCGGCGGCCTTTCCGGAATTGGCGAGAAAGTCGCGGCGGCTCGTGGAGGCAAGGGGAGATTCGGAAACGGACGCCCGATCGGAAACGGATTCTGGATTCATGGCGACAGCCTGCCAAGAGGCGCCGCCTCCGCCAAGCTACGGGTTCGCGCGAAAATCCGGAGCCGGGCGGGCGTCCGGCGCCTCCGAGAATCCGGAGGGGCGTCCCGGGACGGCGCCGAAGTCCTCCGACCGAGTCACTCGGACGATTTCCGGCCCTTCCCTTGCTCCGTCGCCTCCGCCGCGGTCTCCTTCTCGCTCCCCTCCCCTTCCGCAAAGGGCACGAACTTCAGAACCGTGCCGTTGATGCAGTAGCGCTTGTCCGTCGGAGTGTCGAACTTCTCGCCCTCGAAGACGTGTCCGAGGTGCCCTCCGCAAATCTTGCAGAGCACTTCGGTGCGGGCGTAGCCGAGATGGTAGTCGACGCTGTATTTCACGTTCTTCGCCTTCGACGGGTCGTAGAAGGAGGGCCAGCCGCAGTGCGAGTCGAACTTCTCCTTGGAGGTGAAGAGCTCGGCGTTGCAGCCGGCGCAGTGGTAGGTGCCGCCTCCATGGGCCTTGAACTCCGCGTAGACGGGGCCGTTGGAGCGCTCCGTCCCCGCCTCGCGAAGGATCCGGTATTGTTCGGGCGTGAGGATCTTGCGCCATTCCTCCTCGCTTCTCTCGACCGGGCCGGTGGGCGGGGCGGGAGCGGCGGGCAGCACTTCGATGATCCCTGTCTTCTTCGGGGCCGTCTCGCCCGGCTCCTTCTCGTCCGCCTCGGCGCAGGAAAGGGCGGAGACCACGACGACGACAGCGGCGGCAACGGAGAGGGGACTGCTCATGCCGACAAGCTAGCGGCATTCCCGGCCTCGGTCAAAGGCGCGATCGCTCCCCGGCGGCGCCCCCCCGGCGGTGTTCCGCTTGGGTTTTCCGCAAGACGCCCTACCTTCCGGCGATGGCCGCTCCCGTCCGGATCGATTGGTACGACACGCCGCTCTACTACGACATCGTCTTCGACGAGGACACGTCGCGGGAGGCGGACTTTCTCGAGGCGATCCATCGCCGCCACGGCAGGACGCGGGGCCGCTCCGCCCTCGAGCTCGCCTGCGGCAGCGGCCGTCTCGTCGCGGAGCTGGCGGCGCGCGGCTGGAAGGCCGACGGTTTCGACCTCAATCCGGCGATGCTCGACTTCGCCCGCGACCGGCTCTCCGCCGCCGGACTGCCGGCCCGGCTCTGGCAGGACCGCATGGAGTCCTTCCGCCCGCCCCCGAGGTCGCGCTACGACCTCGTCCACTGCCTCGTCAGCACCTTCAAGTACCTCCTTTCCGAAGCCGACGCCCTCGCCTGCCTCCAGCACGTGGCCTCCTGCCTCAAGCCCGGCGGCCTCTTCGTCCTCGGCGTCCACCTCACCGCCCCCGGCGCCGCGAAGCCGGCCCACGAGCGTTGGACCGCTTCGCGCGACGGGATCGCCGTCGTCTGCAACACCCGCACCTGGCCGCCGCGCCCCGGCACCCGGCTCGAAGCGATGCGCACGCGTCTCCGCATCGCCCTGCCCGATGGCGCGGTCCGCGAACAGGAGACCCTCTGGGAGGTGCGGTCCTACACCGCCGCGCAATTGAAGCGCCTCCTCCGGAAATGTCCCGAGCTGGCGCCGCTGGCCTGCCACGACTTCCGCCACGACGCCGGGGAAACGCGCCGCTTCGACGACGAATACGCCGATCTCGTTCTCGTCCTCGGCCGACGCTGACCCCTCCCCCCACGTCGAATCCGGCCTTGCGCAATGCCGCGAACCGGGGCAAAAGTCTTCGCCTATGGGTAGAGCATTCGAATATCGGCGGGCCTCGAAGGAGGCGCGATGGGACAAGATGTCCAAGACCTTTCCGAAGATCGGAAAGGCCATCACGATGGCGGCCAAGGAAGGAGGCCCCGACCCCGAGAACAACGCCAAGCTGCGCCTCGC
>CAYMMC010000035.1:0-12506 GCA_964391125.1 uncultured Akkermansia sp. | reverse complement strand
AAGCGGACGGGACTGCACCGGCCTCCGGTCGTGGCAGACCGGCGCATGGGCTGGACCATGCCACTGCCAAAGCCACCGCAGTTTTCTTTATTGTGCCAGAAACGGTCGTTAATCCGTATTAGCCGAAAGGAGGCGCAAGAGCACAAGGCCGAGGCATCGCCGCTTCGCCCCGTGCTTTTGCGCCTTTTTTGTGGCCTCGGATTGGCGGATCGCCTCGCTTCAGCGGACGGAGACGGGGGCCTCGAAGCGCCTCGGGCGGCTTCCCCGCATCGTCCCGCCAATCAGTTGCCCCGCTCCGGCAGGGTCTCGAGGTATTTGGTGCGAAGCTCCTCGATGCGCTTCTTCTGCGCGGCGAGGGCTTCCTCCTGACGCTTGCGCTCGGCTTCGGCCTCGGCCAGCTCGCGGGCGGCGGCCTCCTCGAGCTTGGCGCGTTCGGCGATGACCTTGGGGGTCTCCTTGGCCACCTGGTCGGCGGCGAGGACGGTCGACCGGGTCTGCTTCGCCTCGACGTAGCTGCTCGACAGGAACTGCTCGATCTCGGCAAGCCGGCTCTTCAGGCTGGCGACTTCGTTGCCGATCTCCTCCGGCGACTTGTAGGAGAGGACCTCGGCGGCGGCGGTGGCCTTCTCGGTCTCGGCCCCGGCGACGGGTTCGGCGGAGACCGCCGTCGGGGGGGCGGCTTCGGAGACGGCCTGCTCGCGCAACTGCGCGACGGCGCGTCCGGCGACGAGGGCGAGGGCGCGCTCCAGCACGGAGGTCGATTTCTCCTCCAGGGTGGCGGTGCCCTCGGCGACGGTCCTCTTGGCGCTCTCCAGGGTGGCCTCGGCTTCGGCGCGGGCCTTGGCGGCGACCTCGACGCTCTGCTTCGCGGCGGTCTCCTCCTCCATCATGCCGTCGAGCTTCTCGGCCATGTCGTCGAGGCCCTCCGCCTCGCGGTGGGCGGTGAGGTTGATCGCGGCGGCCTGCCATTTGCGCTGGAGAAACTGGGTGCTGGCCAGCTCGGCCTTGGCCTTCTCGATGGACTTCTTGGTCTCGGCCTCCTTGGCGACGACGGCGGCGAGCTTGGCGGCGGCGTCCTCCTTCTTCTTGGCGGCGGCGGCGAGGGCGTCCTCGGCCTTCTTCGATTCGGCCTGGGCGGCGGCCAAGGAGGCCTGGGCGGCGGCCAGCTCCTTCTGCTTGGCGGCGAGGGCGGCGGCGGCCTGGGTCGCGGCGGTCTGGGCGGGCGTCAGTTCGGCCTTGGCCTTCTCGACGGCGGCGGCGGTGGCGGTGGCCTTGGCGGCGGCTTGGTCGGAAGCGGCTTTGGCGTCGTTGCGGGCCTTCTCGGCTTGGGCGAGGGCGGCGGCTTTGGCGGCGGCGGCGGCCTGGGCCTGCTTGACGCGCTCGGCTCCGGCGGCGGCCGCGTCGCGCAGGGGCTTGAAGGCGGCGTCCGCCTTGGCGAGGGCCTCGGCCTTGGCGGCTTGGTCCTGCTTCAGTCCGGCCAGGGCGCCGGCGGCGGAAGCGGCCTTGGCCTCGTGCTGGGCGAGCGCCTCGGCGGCTTGGGGGCGGGCGTTTTCGGCCACTGCGGCGAGCGCCTTCTTCGCCCCTTCCACGGCTGCCGCGAGGGTGGCCTGCTCGGCGGTCTTGGCGGCGACTTGCGCGTCGGCCCCTTCCTTGGCTTTGGCGGCGGCGGCGTGCGCGGCGGCGAGGGCGTCGTGCTGGGTCTTCTGCTCGGCGCCCAGGGCGGGCTTGGCGGCTTCGGCCTTGGCGGCGTCGGCGGCGGCCTTGGCGCCCTGAAGCGCGGTCTCGAGCTTGGCGAGCTCGGCGCCGAGGCGGGCGGCTTCGTCCTGCTGCGGTTTCAAGGCGGCGGTGGCGGCGGCGAGGGCGTCGCCGATGGTTTTCGCGGCGGCGGCCTTGGCGGCGGAGTCCTTCTTCAGAGACTCGACGGCCGGAGCGAGGGCCTTGACGGAGGCGTCGTGCTTGGCGACGTCCGCCTTGCGGGCGTCGCGGGTCTTCGTGGCGGCGGCGAGGGCCTTCTCGACCTCGGCGAGGGCGCCGCGGGCGGCGGCGATCTCGGCGGAGGCGGCCTTGACGCCTTCGGCCAGCTTCGGAAGCTGTCCGTTCAGCTCGCCGATGCGCTGTTCCGAGTAGGCGAGCTGCTGCTCGATCGGCGGGGGGTTGGGATCGATGCGGGCGAGTTCGGCGCCGGATTCGGCGTCCCAGACCTTGATGTTGCCGAGGAGGTCGCCGGTGAAGACGCGCTTGCTGTCGTCGCTGAAGGCCACGCTGAGAACGATGTCGTCGGCGGCCTTGATGGTGCGGATCGCGGTGCCGTCGCCCTTCCAGATCTTCGCGGTCTTGTCGCGCCCCACGGTGGCGAGGTTGCCGTTGGGGGCGAAGTCGAGCGCCTGCGCGCCGCCGGGGTGGGCGTCCCATTGCTTGATCATGGCGCCGCCGCTCATCTCCCAGAGCATGACCTTGCCGTCCTCGCTGCAGGAGGCGAGCACGTTGCCGTCCATGCGCCAGTCGAGGTCGGTCACGGCGAGGGTGTGCCCTTTCAGCGTGTAGAACTCGTAGCCGGTCGCGGCCTCCCAGACGTAGAGGCCGCCGTTGCGGTCGCCCGTGGCGTAGATGACGCCGTCGGGGCTGTAGGCGGCGGCGAGGAGCCAGTCGGTGTGCTTCTTGACGTTGGCGATCTGCTCGCCGGCCACGGTGTCCCAAAGCTTGATGTTGCGGCCGGGGCCGCCCATGATGGCGTTCTTCAGGTCGGGGGAGACGTCGGCGCCGAGGACGATGTCGTATTCCTTGCCCACTTCGAGGACGCGCTCGCCGGTCTTGACGTCCCAGGCGACGACGTTGCCCGACTTCCCGGCGCGCCCGCCGCCGCAGAAGAGGTAGGCCCCGTTGGGGCTGAAGTTGAGGGTCTGGGGGAAGCCCTCGGGGTAGGGGAGGACGCCGAGGAGGTCGAAATCGGCGGAATGGTAGAGCAGGATCTGCTTCTGCCCGGCCACGGCGACGATGGGCGCCCAAGGGCTGTGGGCGAGGGCGGGAATGGAGTTGGGCCGGTCGGTGACGACGTCTGGCTCGAGGATGAGGTGCTCGGGCATGGCGGCGGGGCCGTCGGGCTTGCCCGTGGCGGAGACGGAGGTGAGGTCGATCTTGGGCCGGTCGGCCTTCTTGGCCTTGGAGCTCTTGGTCTCGAGCAGCCCGCCCGCGATCCAGTCGGCGAGGATCTTCAGTTCGGCCTCGGTCGCCTTGGTCCCCCGGGGAGGCATGATGGGCTCTTCGGTATGGGCGGCGAGGGTGTAGAGGCGCGAGCCCTTGGGATCCTCGGAGACGACGACGGCGCCGCCGGAGCCGCCGTTCATCGCCGCTCCGTAGCTGGCGAGGTCGAGGCCGCCCTTTGCCTCGTCCGTGTTGTGGCAGTTCACGCACTTCGCCTCGAGGATGGGGAGGACGTCGTCGGCGAAGGTGATCTTGGGGGCCTCCTCCGCAGCCGGGGCGGCCTGGACGACGGCGAACAGCGCGGGGAAAAGGACGGCGGCGAGTCGTGAAGGGATCGAAGGGATCTTCATGCGGCAAAGGACGGTCGGTCGGGATTTCTCCGGTCGCAAAATGCGCCGGGGGGATTTTTCTCCTCGAAATCCGCCGAAACCATACGATGCTTTCCCCGTTCCGTCTTCCGGAATTCCATCGTGAAAATGCGGCGGAAACATGGCCCGATATGGCCCCCGCCGGTTCCCGCACACGAGTTCTACGTGAAAACGTCTCTTGTGACTCCCTCCGCCGCAGGGCATTTTGCGGCGTCACTCGCATATCCACCCCTTCCGCACACTATTATGAAAGGTTGCTCAGGTTTCCTCAACAACGGCATCGCGAACCGCCGAGAGTTCATGCAGGTCGGCTTCGCCGCCGGGATCGGCCTCTCCCTGCCGGAGCTCCTCAAGGTGGAGGCGAGGGCGCAGGCCAAGTTCTACGAATCGAAGGAGGGCGTCGCCAAGTCCCTCATCCACATCTTCCTGCCGGGCGGCTCGGCGCAACAGGAGACCTGGGATCCCAAGCCCTACGCCCCGGTCGAATACCGCGGCCCCTACGGCGCGATCGACACCAACGTGCCCGGGCTCCAGTTCAGCGAGAACTTCAAGCACCTCGCCAAGGTGGCCGACAAGATGACGGTGATCCGCTCGATGACGCACGGCGAGGCGGCGCACGAGCGGGGAACGCACAACATGTTCACCGGCTACCGTCCCAGCCCGGCGGTCCAGTATCCCAGCTTCGGATCGGTGGTGGCCCACGAGTTCGGATCCCGCCGGAACCTGCCCCCCTACGTCTGCATTCCCAACGTGCCGAACGAATACGCGGGCACCGGCTACCTCAGCACGATGTACGGCCCCTTCTCCGTCGGCAGCGATCCGGCGGCCGACAAGGGCTTCACCGTGCGCGACCTCACCCTGCCCGGAGGGGTCGACAACGCGCGCTTCGAGCGCCGCCGCACCCTCCTCGAGGCGGTCGACAGCCATTTCCGCAACATGGAGAGCTCCGACAACATCGACGCGATGGACAGCTTCTACCAGAAGGCCTACAGCCTCATCGGCTCGGCCGAGGCGCGCGAGGCCTTCGATCTCCAGAAGGAGAACGACAAGATGAAGGACCGCTACGGCCGCAACACCGCCGGGATGCGCATGCTGCTGGCCCGCCGCCTCGTCGAGTCCGGCGTCCGGCTCGTCACCCTCACCTACGGTTCGTGGGACCACCACGACCGCATCCAGCAGGGCATCGCGGGCCAGGTGCCCGCCTTCGACCAGGCGCTCGCGGCCCTGCTCGCCGACCTCGACGAGCGCGGCCTGCTCGACACGACCCTCGTCATGGTGTCCTCCGAGTTCGGCCGCACGCCGAAGATCAACAAGACCGACGGGCGCGACCACTGGCCCAAGGTCTTCTCCACGATCCTCGCCGGCGGCGGCATCAAGCGGGGCTACGTCCACGGCAGCTCCGACTCCCTCGCGGCCGAGCCGGAGGAGAATCCGGTCGGCATCGAGTCCTTCGCCAAGACCGTCTACGCCCAGATGGGGATCAACGCGGACAAGGAGCTCATCGCGCCGGGGCCGCGTCCCATCGAGATCGTGGACGGTGGCAGCGTGATCACCGACATCATCGAAAAGGCCTCGACTTGACCGGGAATCCATTCGTTCTTCCGATATGATGAAACGTATTCTGACCCTTCAGAGTGCGGCTTCGAACATCCTCTTCATGCGGGCGCCGGCAGTCCTCGGGCTGGCGGCGTTCGTCTTGTCGGGGGGATGGCTGAACGCCGCGTCGCCGGACTTCGCCACCACCATCCCGAGGGGCGGGCAGGCGGGCTCCGAGGCGAAGATCCTGATCCAGGGCAACCGTCTCTCCGACGCCGAGGAGATCCTGTTCCACGGCCCCGGGCTCTCGGCGAAGGACCTGAAGGTGGTCGACGACAAGAAGGTCGAGGTCACCCTCGCCATCGCGCCCGACTGCCGCCTCGGCGAGCACCATTTCCGCGTCCGCTGCCGCAGCGGGATCAGCTACGCCCGGACCTTCTGGGTCTCGCAGTTTCCCAACCACGACGAGGTGGAGCCCAACGACGACTTCGCCGCCCCGCAGAAGATCCCGATGAACGTCACGATCGAGGGCGAGGCGAAGCCGGAGGAGACCGACTACTACCAAGTCTCCCTGAAGAAGGGCGAGCGCCTCTCGGTGGAGGTCGAAGGGCTGCGCATCAACAACATCGGGCGGAACGACATCGCCATCGATCCCTCCGTCGCGATTTTCGACAAGAGCGGCAAGGAGATCGCCGCGGCGGACGGCTCCGCCCTCCTCAAGCAGGACACCGTGCTCTCCGTCGAAGTGCCGGAGGACGGGGACTACATCGTGGAAGTGCGCGATTCGGCCTACCAGGGCCGGGGACGCTACCGCGCCCACATCGGGAACTTCCCGCGTCCCACCGCGATCTATCCCGCCGGAGGCAAGGCCGGAACGGAGATGGAGTTCACCCTGCTCGGCGACGTGAAGGGGCCCTACTCGGCGAAGGTGAAGCTCCCCGAGAGCGCCGAGAACGACCGCTTCGGCGTCTTCGCGGCGAACGGAGGCATGATGCCGCCTTCTCCGAACCAAGTGAGGGTCAGCCCTTTCGACAACTTCCTGGAGCAGGAGCCTAACAACACCAGCGCCGAGGCGAACGTCGCCGGCGCCCTGCCCTTCGCTCTCAACGGCATCCTCCAGGAGGAAGGGGACATCGACTTCTTCAAGTTCACCGCGAAGAAGGACCAGAGCTTCCAGTTCCGCGTCTTTGCGGACGCGATCGGAACCCCCGTCGATCCGGTGCTGTCCATCTACAACGGCAAGATGGGGGGCATGGGCTCGAACGACGACGCCGACGGAACCAAGGACAGCCGCCTCGACTTCAAGGCGCCGGAGGACGGCGAATACTACGTGCGCATCACCGACATGCTTTCCCGCGGGGGGCCGGACTACGTCTACCGCATCGAATCGGTCACCTCGCCCCCCTCCATCGACGTCACCATGCCGGAGATGCTGCGGAACAACTTCCAGCACCTCAAGCAGTTCAACGTTCCGCAGGGCGGCCATTACGCCATGGTCGTGAGCACGGCCCGGAAGGGGGTCGCGGGCGATCTGAAGTTCGAAATGCCCAAGCTGCCCCCCGGGGTGGTGCTCGAGGCCGGGATCGTGCCGAAGTCCGTCGGCCAGTTCCCCATCCTTCTCAAGGCGGCGCCCGATGCGCCGGTCGGGGGCGGATTCTACGATCTGCTCGTCAGGACCGCGGAGGGCGACAAGCCCCACGTCGGGAAGTTCGTCCAGACCCTCGACTTCGTCCGGGGCCCGCAGAACGGCAACGTGATCTACCATGGCGGCACCTTCGACAAGCTGCCCGTCGCGGTGACCGAGCCGCTGCCCTTCAGCGTGACCATCGACCAGCCCAAGGTTCCGATCGTGCGGAACGGCAGCCTGAAGCTCAAGGTCCGCGCCCACCGCAAGGACGGCTACGACAAGAAGATCACGGTGCGCTTCCCCTGGATGCCCCCCGGCATTTCCGCTCCGGCCACGATGGTCTTCGACGAGAAGGCGACCGAGCTGACCTACGAGCTGAACGCCAACGGCAACGCCGAGATCAACGTCTGGAACCTCACGGTTCTGGCCGAGTCCGACGGAGGCAAGGGGATGGCCTACGCCGCCTCTCCCTTCGTCAAGCTCTCGGTCGAGGAGCCCTTCCTCCAGATCAAGCTCACCATGACCTCCGCGAAGCAGGGCGAGACCGTCCAGATGATGGCCGAGGTCGAGCATCTCCGCGACTTGCCCGGCGAGGCCGAGATCCAGTTGTTCGGACTGCCGGCCCATTCCACCGCGGAGGTCCAGAAGCTGAAGCCCGGCGCCGAGAGCCTCTCCTTCCCCGTCGCCACGACGGACAAGACCCCCGTCGGCCAGCACAAGGGGGTCTTCTGCACCGCCACGGTGACGAAGGACGGAGAGCCCATCCTGCACCGCCTCGCCATGGGCTCGGTCCTCCGCGTCGATCCCAAGCCCAAGGAGGCGCCCAAGACGGAAGTCGCCGCCGCTCCCGCCGCGGAGAAGAAGGAGAAGCCCCTTTCCCGCCTGGAGCAGCTCCGCCTCGAGGCGCAGAAGGAGGCCGCCGCCCCCTGAAACCAATTTTCAACGCAAACGCCCCGACCGGTGTCGGAGCCCTTTTCACGATCATGAACGTCCGATCCCTTCTCCTTGGTTCCACGGCCCTCCTCGCCGCCGCCGCCGCGTCGGGCGAAGAAGGGGCGAAGATCGATTTTGTCCGCGATGTCCAGCCGATCCTGGAATTCCATTGCGTGGCGTGCCACAACGAGATCGAGGCGAAGGCGGACCTCCGCTTCGACAAGGCCTCGCACTTCTTCGCCGGAGGGGACGGAGGCGTCTCCTTGGTGAAGGGCAAGCCCGACGAATCGCTCCTGATCGAGCTCGTCTCGCTGCCCGCCGACGACTCCGACGTGATGCCGCCGAAGGGCCGCACCCTCAACGAGGGGGAGATCGCGAAGCTGCGCCAATGGATCGCCGAAGGCGCCGCCTGGCCCGAGGAGCTCACCCTCGTGGCCAAGAAGGAGGAGGACTTCAAGGCCGCCGAGCCGCTGGCCGACCGCGGGAAGAAGCTCGTCAAGGTCGAAGCCTTCCCCGAGGACATCGTGCTGGAGAAGGCGCGCGACTTCCAGTCGGTGGTCGTGATGGCGACCTACGAGGACGACACCACCGTCGACGTCACCGCGAACGCCACCTTCGCCTTCGCCGACCCCTCCCTCGTCGATTTGAAGACCCGCAGCGTCTTCGTTCCGAAGAAGGATGGGAAGACCGAGCTCGAAGTGAAAGTGGCCGGACATTCCGTCAAGCTTCCCGTCGAGGTGAAGGAGGCCGCAGTGGACCGCCCCATCGACTTCCACCTCGACGTCATGCCCGTCTTCATGAGCGAGGGCTGCAACATCGGCGCCTGCCACGGCTCCGCGCGGGGCCAGGACGGCTTCATGCTCTCGATCTTCGGCTACGACCCCGACGGCGACCACTACCGCCTCACCCGCGAGATGGCCGGCCACCGCATCAACCTCGCCATCCCCGAGGAGTCCCTCCTCGTCGAGAAGTCGATCGAGGCGGTGCCCCACACCGGCGGCAAGCTCTTCGACAAGGGCAGCGACGCCTACAACACCTTCGTCGAGTGGATCGCGAACGGAGCGACGAAGCGCCCCGCCGAGGAAGTGCCCGCCCTCGTCTCCCTGCATCTCTACCCGCCGAAGCTCGTCCTCGAGGGGGCCGACGCCACGCAGCAGCTCACCGTCCGCGCGAAGTTCTCCGACGGCCACGACCGCGACGTCACCAAGCTCGCCGTCTTCATCACCAACAACGAGCCCGTCGCCAACGTGGACGCGGAGGGCTTCGTCACCGCCGGCAAGCGCGGCGAGGCCTTCATCATGGCCCGCTACGACACCCACACCGTGGGCATCCAGGCCATCGTCATCCCCGAGGATCTGGAGTACACCAGGCCGACTCCGCCGGAGAACAACTACATCGACTCCCTCGTCCACGACAAGCTGCACAAGCTGCGCATCCTCCCCTCCGGCCTCTGCAGCGACGAGGAGTTCCTCCGGCGGGCCTCGCTCGACATCGTCGGCCAGCTTCCGACCGTCGAGGAGTTCGAGGCCTTCGAGAAGGACAAGGATCCCGCGAAGCGGAGCAAGAAGATCGACGAGTATCTCCAACGTCCGGAGTTCACCGAGATGTGGGTGATGAAGTGGTCGGAGCTGCTCAAGATCCGCTCCAACAACAACATCGCCCTCGGCATCTCCTACAAGGCCGCGCTCCTCTACCACGGCTGGCTGCGCGACCAGATCTCGGCGAACCGTCCCTTCAACGAGATCGTCATCGACATGCTCTCCGCCGAGGGCGGCAGCTTCGCGAACCCGCCGACGAACTTCTACCAGGTGGAGCGAAACACCCTGCAGCTCGCCGAGAACGTCGCCCAGGTCTTCATGGGAATGCGGCTGCAGTGCGCCCAGTGCCACAACCACCCCTTCGACCGCTGGACCATGGACGACTACTACAGCTGGTCGGCCTTCTTCGCCCAAGTCGGTCGCAAGCAGGGGGTCGACCCCCGCGAGCAGATCGTCTACAACCGCGGCAGCGGCGAGGTGAAGCACTTCGTCGGCGGGCGCAACATGGAGCCCAAGTTCCTCGGCGGCGAGGTGCCCGACGTGAAGGGCAAGGACCGCCGCGAGGTGCTCGCCCACTGGATGGCCTCGCCCCAGAACATCTTCTTCTCGCGCAACATCGCCAACATCGTCTGGTCCCACTTCTTCGGCGTGGGCATCATCGATCCGGTCGACGACGTGCGCATCAGCAACCCGGCCTCGAACCCCGAGCTGCTCGACGCCCTCGCGACCCGCTTCCAGGGCGAGTACGAATACGACTTCCGCCAGCTCGTCCGCGACATCTGCAACTCGGCGACCTACCAGCGCACCACCAAGGCGAACCCCTCGAACAAGGACGACCTCAACAACTTCGCCAAGGCCCGGATCCGGCGCCAGCGCGCCGAGGTCATGCTCGACACCATCACCCAGGTGACGGAGACGAAGAACAAGTTCAAGGGTCTGCCGCTCGGCGCCCGTGCCGTGCAGATCGCCGACGGGAACACGACCGACTACTTCCTCACCACCTTCGGACGGGCCACTCGCGAGACGGTCTGCTCCTGCGAGGTGAAGATGGATCCCAGCCTTTCCCAGGCGCTCCACCTGCTCAACGGCCCCACCGTGACGCAGAAGATCGAGCAGGGCGGCGTGGTCAAGCGCCTCCTCGCCGAAGGCAAGGCGCCCGAGCAGGTGATCGAGGAGATCTACGTCCGCAGCTTCACGCGCAAGCCGACGGAGGAGGAGACCAAGCAGCTCATGAGCCAGGTCGCCGCCGTGGGCGAGGACCAGGCCCAGCGCGAGCAAGTCCTCAACGACGTCTTCTGGGCGGTCCTGAACTCGAAGGAGTTCATGTTCAACCACTAGGCGGCGGCGAAGCCGTCTCCGAGGGCCTCGGCCATGGTTCGGGAGGTGGCATGGGCATCCCGCCCATGGGCGTCAGGACAAGGCAGCGGGAGGGAGAAACGGCATTCGCCCTTCCGAATCGCTGGCACGACAATCCAAGACTTGGTTGAGGACTGCGCTGCCTGCACGGGGGGAGGCGCTTTCTAGATCCCTCTCCTCAGCTCCCGCCTCGCGATGCCGAGAGATTCGGCGACGAGGGGGGCGTGGACCGATTCCTCGGCCAGCCCGCCTTCCCGCACGGCCAGCTCGGCGGCGCGGCCGAGCAGCCAGCTGCCCACGCAGGCCGCATCGTGCAGACCGAGCCCTTGGGCGACGAGCGCGGCGCAGAGCCCGGTGAGCACGTCGCCCATGCCGCCCGAGGCCATGCCGGGATGTCCCGTCGTGTTCAGTTCGAGAGGAGCGCCGGGAGAGGCGACGACGGTGCGGGCGCCTTTCAGAAGCAGGGTCGTTCCGCTTTCGTCGGCGAATCGGCGGGCGAGGGTGCAGCGGTCGTAGGCGGCCGCGTCCGGCATCAGCCGCGCCATCTCCCCGGGATGGGGGGTGAGGAGCCGGTTCGCGGGCAAGGCCGGGAGCAGGGCGGGGGAGCGGGAGAGGAAATTGAGGGCGTCGGCGTCGACCACGACAGGCTTGGGATGGCGGATCAGGAGCTCGCCCAAGCCTGGCGCCGGTTCGTCGCCCAGTCCCGGTCCCGCGGCGTAGACGTCCGCTGCGATCTCGCCCAGTTCCCGGAAATCCAGGTAGGGGCGGACCATCGTCTCGGGAGGCGCCTTCGTGGCGACGACGGCGTGGATCTCCTCGGGCACGCAGACGGTGACGAGACCCGCGCCGCCCCGCGAGGCACCGAGAGCGGCGAGGACGGCCGCCCCGGCCATGCCTCGGGAGCCGGCGGCGATGACGATCCGGCCAGCGCACCCCTTGTGCATCCCGAAGACGCGGCGGGGGAGCCGGGAACGCAGGTTCGAGGGAAAAAGGAAGTTCCGCGTCCGGTCGAGATTCTCGACGGGTATGTCCAGGGGGATCTCCACCAGCCGACCGAGGTGGTCTTCCGCTCCGTCGGTGGCGAAACCGACCTTCGCCCTCGTGATGGAGAGGGTGAAGTCGGCGACGACGGCATCGGGACCGGCGAGGCCGGCGTCGGCGTCGAATCCAGAGGGCAGGTCGATGGCGAAGGTCGTCGCTCCTTCGCTCTGCCGCCGCGAGTTCATCCTCGCGGCCAGTTCCCGAACGGTGCCGCGCAGCGCTCCCTTCGCCCCGATTCCAACGAGGCCGTCGACGAGCACGAGGGGGAGGGAGCGCAGGGGCGGCCCGGTCGCGGAGGCGGGCTCCGCTTCGTATTCGGCGAGCTTCTTCGCGGGCAGGCCGGAGAGATGTCCGCCGCCGTCGGCGAAATGCAGCGCCACGGACCAGCCCCGCCGCTTCAGCCAGCGCGCCACGACCAGGGCGTCGCCCCCGTTGTTGCCCTTGCCGCAGAAGATCTCCGCCCTGGCCGCTTCGGGGAAGAAATCGAGGATCGCCGCCGCGCAGAGACGCCCCGCCTCGTCCATCCAGGGTTCCGGGGAACGGCCGTCGAAGAAGCGGCGCTCCGCCTCGGCCATCGCGGAGCAGGTCACCAGCATGGCCGGAAGATCGGGCGTTCGGATGCGCTCAGCGGCGGAACTGCACCACGGCGCGGGCGATGCTGTCGGCCACGATCTGGCGGTAGAGCGGATCGCACATGGCGCTGCGATCGTCCTTGTTGCTCACGAAGCCGCCCTCGACGAGCACGGAGGGATGCTTGGTGTTGCGCAGCACGGAGAAGTTCGCGGTCTTCACGCCGCGATCCGTCGCCTTGACGTTCTTGATCAGCTCGCGCTGGACGAGATGGGCGAGCTTCTCGGAGTTCGCGGAGCGGTAGAAGGTTTCGATTCCGAGCGCGGAGGTCCGGTA